>DSBB01000411.1 GCA_011046175.1 Candidatus Hydrogenedentota bacterium
ATTTCACCTTTTTTGGGCTTGCGCGAAAATATTTTTCCCCCCAGAACCCCTACCCCCTAAAACGAACCGCCGGTGCGCGAAAAATCATGACTCGTTATTGCTGCATTTTCTCTCACACGCGGTGGCGGTAGTAATCGAGTATGACGGCAATGATGATGACGGCGCCGGTGACGAGGCGTTTGATGGGCTCCTGGGCGCCCATTTGTACGAGTCCATTTTCGAGCACGGCAATGATGATGACGCCGATGAAGGTGTTGATGACGGCGCCGCGTCCGCCCATGAGACTGGTGCCTCCGATGACGACGGCGGCGATGGCCTGCAACTCGTAGCCGATGCCCGCGTTCGGGTCGGCGGCGGTGAGCCGGGAGCAGTGTATGACGGCGGCAAGCGCGGCAAGTCCGCCGCACAGGGTGTATACGGCGGTTTTGATGTGCGCCACGGGGATGCCGGAGAGTCGCGCCGCTTCTTCGTTGCCGCCGATGGCGAACATACTGCGCCCGAAGATGGTGTAACTCAATATAAATTGGCCGGTAATAACGACAAGCAGCGCCAACAGGAACGGCAGGGACAATCCCATCGCGCCCCATGTGTTTATCCATTCCACGCTCGACCCAATGTATTGCGTTTTGGAGCCGGTCACAAGATAGGCGCCGCCGCGCGCGGCTTCGAGCATGCCCAGCGTTACGATAAACGCGGGCAGCCGCCATCCCGCCACCATGATGCCGTTCACCGCGCCGCAGCAAAGTCCGACAATGATGCACAATGGCACGGCCAGATAAATCGGCCATCCCCATCCGGTCAGCGCGAGTCCCAGCGTCGCGCCGCCCAAGGCGAGCACGGAACCCACGGACAGATCAATGCCCGCGATGATCAGCACAAAGGTCATGCCCGTGGCGATGATAACGGCGTCGGGTATCTGGTTGGCGATGGTGCGGAAAGTGGTGAGCGTAAAGAAGTAGTCGGTTTTCAGCGCGAAGAAGGCAATCATCGCGATCAATACCATGCCGAGGCCAAGGTAATCCGCCAGTGTACGATAGAGTCGGGCGGAGGTCATGTCAGGGCGCCGCTGCCGCCGTGATCAGGTCCACCGGCGTTTCGTGGTCGGACGGCGCTCTGCCTGTTTTCAGCATTTCGAGGGCGTATTCAATGCCGAACACGGCGAGTTGGTCCGCGTGCTGGTCAACAGTGGCCAGCAGTTCCCCCTTCTTTAGCAGTTCCTGCGCGGCGGAGATGTTGTCGAATCCGACCACATGCACCTGCTCCAGCCTGCCCGCGGCGCGCAACGCCGCCACCGCGCCCAGTGCCATGCTGTCATTGGCGCAAAGCATGGCCTTCAACTCGGGCTGTTCCGTGATAATCGCAGAAGCCACCCTGTTCGCGCGCGCCATTTCCCAGTCCGCCGTCTGAGATGCGACGATGCGCATGCCTGCCTCGTTCATGGCGTCTTCGAAACCCTGTTTGCGTTGTATCGCATTGAATGCGGACGGCACGCCCTCGATGATCGCCACCGGAGCGCCTTCAGCAAGATGTTCCGCGAGATACGCGCCCGCCAAGTAGGCTCCCTTGCGGTTGTCCGGCCCAACAAAGGGAATCTGCGCCCCCCGCTCGGCAAGCACCTCCGCGTCGAACTTGTTGTCTATGTTGACGACCACGATGCCCGCTTTTATGGCACGCTGACACACAGGAATCAGCGCTTTGGAATCGGCGGGGGCAATGACAATGGCGTTCACGCGCCGGTTCATCATTTGCTCGACCAATTGAATCTGACGGTTCACATCGAGTTCGTCTTTGATGCCTTCGGCGAAGAGTGTATAGGCGTCGCTGCTTTCGGCGTTATGGGCGCGGGCGCCCTCTTCCATAGTCAGAAAAAACTCGTTCGCCAACGACTTCATAATCAAGGCGATGCGTAATTTGTCGGGCGCGGGCGGTTCATCGTCGCTTTCCTTTTTTTCGTTGCCGCCGCAACCAAACACAAGAACCGACAATAGAACCGCAAAAACCGGAAAGTTTATTTTATGCATACCCGTGTCTCCCGCAACATCCCTGAAGGACATTGTACATTCCGCTATTATAACAAATCAGATGAAACGCACAGGTTAGCCAAAGATTCGTTTGAAATAGGTTGGGTTGTCTATGCATTTCAAATCAATGCGCACAAAACGTTCCAGTTCCTGGTCGCTTATGGGGGCGTCCCCGGTATCCACTTCCTTTCGCGGCTTCCGGCGCCGTTTCGGCGGATGCAACGTTTCCGGCAACTCGAACATGGCGCCGTCTGGAGGAGCGCTTTGATTTTCAAACGAAAACAATCCCGCTTCCAGGAACTGCGCGATGACATCCGCCAAATGCTCTTTACGTTCCTCGAATGAACCGGCCTCGATGATGTTTTTCTTCAGCGGGATGATTTTTTTTCTGAAGATTACGGACAGCTCGCCGCAATGCTGACAGCCGATTATGGCCACAACTTCACGGGGGAGTCTGCCTACGCCAAACCCCGCTTTACCACAGTGGGGACAACGTTCTGTTTTCATGAAAAATGATCCCTTATTTCTTTAGGCGCTGCTGCACATAACAAGTGTAATATATTTCTCACGTCATTGCAAATACGGATTGTAACTTAAATGGTTTCACCCATCTGGGATATGACGCGATAGCCTTTTTATTGCATTGCCCTGAAAAACAATCGGGCACACATACTGACGCAGGCAGGCACGTGGAGGTTTCATCGCAGGGTGCGGAACAAGTCGCATCGGATAAGGAATGGCTGTATTTGTTCACGCGTTCGCATGTTGGCGCGTCCAGCATCCCGTCACATGCTCTTATCACGTTCTTCTCCATAGTTTTCGACGGAAGCTTTGAATTTGATATTTGTGGCCAAAATCTGTAAAGTATGAGCTGTCGGTGTTGTATACCGACGGTTAGGTAAATGTGTTGCCGGCGCAACGGGTGCGGTCCGGCATTGGTTTCCATCAATACTACCAGTACGGGAGGAATTGAAGATGTCCGAAGTGAAAGCATATTTTGACGGTCTGAACGAAAAAGTTGACGCGAGCAAAATTGCAGGGATGAACGCCGTGTATCAGTTCAACATCGGCGACGCCGTGTATACGGTGGCTGTTGCCGACGGCGCTTTGAACGTGTCGGAAGGCCCGGCGGAAAAGGCCAGCATTGAGCTGACCATGTCCGAGGAAGATTTTCTGGCGCTGACCAAAGGCGAGTTGAACGGTCAACAGGCATTTCTCACCGGCAAACTGAAGATCAAGGGCGATATGACGCTTGCCATGAAACTGCAAAGCGTCTTTAATATCGGCTGATGAACCGAAATTACGGGGAGACAGCCTCGACTTCGGGGTGTCTCCCTGCTTATTTTTTTCCTGTGGCGACGCTGGGATTGTGTCTTTTCATAGCGGGGCTTGCCTGTTCCAGAGGCGACACGCAATCGCAAGCGCGTGTTTTGTCATTTGACAGCGGGGACGGCGTCCGGCTTACGGCAACGTTATATGCGCCCGATGCTGTTTTTCCGCCGGGGATCATACTGGCGCATCGCTACGGCGGATACCGGGGCGTGTGGGAGCGCACAGCACGCACCTTGAAGCAGCACGGCATTATGGCAATAGCCGTGGATTTGCGGGGGCACGGCGAGAGCCGTCTCAGGAACGGCGCTGCCATTCATTATCGCCAGATACCGCAAGACGCTTGGCTGGATGCGCTTGAAGACATTCGCGCAGCCAAAAAAGCGCTGCTTGAAGCGGGGGCGCATCCTGACAACCTTGCCGTGGCAGGCGAAGGATTGGGGGCGTCCCTAGCGTTGCACTATGCCCTTGATGACCCGGACATGCAGGCCGTTATCATGATCTCGCCCGGACTCGACACGCAGGGAATTCACACAGAAGAGGCTATAAAGAAGTTGGTTGACTGCCCCACCTTGTTAATCGCCGGCGAGGGCGATTCCTATGCGGCAATGTCCGCCACTGCGCTGAACAATGCCGCCCCGGTATATTCGGAATTACGAACATGGAGCGGCGGCGCGCATGGCGTTGATCTGTTTGCGGCGCATCCCGAGGCAACCCATTTTATTCTGGAATGGTTGCGCAACATATTCGCCTCGGCGTCCATTGAATAAGACGCTGTTCGGATGTTAAAGGCTGATCATTCAATACCCTCTTGTGCAAGAAGATGCATAAACTTATGATTGCCTTTTGGAAAGGCGTAGGTTTTGAAATCATCTGGGACGACCCAACGCAAGTCGGTATGACTGTTGGGCTTGGGTTTTCCCTTTACAATAGTGCAGCGGTATACATGCAGTGTTACCCGAAAATGCGTGTAGGCGTGGTTGATCACCGCGAGCAGTCCACCGACACGAACTGCAACGCCCAGTTCCTCACGACATTCCCTTGCAACGGCGTCCGCGGCATTCTCGCCCGCTTGGATTCTGCCGCCCGGGAATTCCCACAACCCGCCCAGAAAACCTTGTGAGGGACGTTTTCCAATCAGATACCTGCCGTTTTTATGGATGACTGCAACCGCGACCGCATAATGGGGCCTTGGCTTTTTGGGTGTACGAACGGGCAAGTTGTCCTGAATATTCCGCGCATAAGCATCGCATTGTTTCTGCACCGGACATTCCGAACAAAAAGGCGCCCGCGGAATACACAGCCTCGCGCCAAGTTCCATCAATGCCTGATTGTATTCTCCCGGGGATTTTTTCGGCACAAGCGCCGCGGCGCGTTTCCAGAGCAGTCGCTCTGTTTCGGGTGAATCAATGGGCGCATCAAGCGCGTCAAGCCTCGAAAGGGCGCGTTTCACGTTGCCGTCCAACACGGGCACGGCTTTGTTGAATGCAATGCTGGCGATTGCCCCCGCAGTATACTTTCCAATGCCGGGCAGCAATTGGAGCAGTTCCGGGGACTCGGGAAATCTCCCCTGATATTGTTCCATGATAACCGCCGCGGCACGATGCATGTTTCGGGCGCGGGTGTAATAGCCCAATCCTTCCCATTGCTTCAATACATCCTGCTCACTCGCCTGCGCCAGCGCTTCGAGCGTGGGGAATCGTTTTACAAAACGCTCGTAATAGGGCAATCCCTGTTCAACACGGGTTTGTTGCAGTATAATTTCGGCAAGGTAGATATGATAGGGGTTTGGGGAGCGCCGGAAGGGTAAATCGCGCGCCGAGGCGGCAAACCACTCCAGCAAGGCTTTCTGAAAAACGCGCGCCGTGCATTTCATCGGCCTGCTCTCGTGTTTTGATTTCTCATCCCCATTCAGTTATGGCTTTCCTGCGACATGTTCAGCGTGTCGAGCAAGTCGCTGAGCGTGCTGCGAGAGATGTTGTCGCCAAGAGGTTTGCGCGCGCAGTTTTCATACAATGAAACGAGGCGGGACTCATGACGCTCCCCCATGCCGATATAATCCACAAGTCCGGCGATGACGTCACGCCGTTCCAAATAGTCATAATTGCGGCGGTTCACAGTCTCGCCGTTTTTCAAGACAGGCAGTCCACTCATGGCATTGTCATACCGCTCCATAAGGCGAACGAGTTTTTGTCCGGTCAATATCTCGGGGGCAGGTTTCGCATCCCGGTAATGGGCGACAAAACTTTCAGGAGCGGTATTCCATACGTAGGTGAAATGATCCGAGTAGGGCTTCACGCATCCTTCATTCAGATAAAGAATGCTCCACTGATGTTCAGGACTCCATTTCCGGTCAAGCAATGGCGGTTTTTCCCCCGGACGGTCTTCCGTTCCCAGCCGCATGCCCGTGGTAACTACATAGCTGTTTTCCTGCAACGGCTCGGTATGAATGAACACCTGTTCCGGCGGTAGCAGTTCCTCGAAGGCAACCCGCGCCTTGTCGTTGAGTGTGAGCGCGTCAAATTCCCGTCGGTAGCCTTCCGGAAATCCCTCATAGTCGCAGGTTGGGATGCGGCTGCGGGACATTTGTTCCATGGGCACCAGCATATCGCCGGTGCAGCAGGTTATCATTATGGGATTTGCGACGTAGTTGACCTTGCTAATCGGACTTAGATAGTACCACGTGTCATCGCCGAGATTATTGCCAAAATGCTCATAAGCCATGTCGGCAAGCATAATCACCGCCGCCAGCACGGGCAGCGGCGCATCAAAGGGCTTGTCAAATCCGGCGATTAGCGGACGATTCGCCTCGAAGTACGCAAAATTATAGGCCCAATTGACCACGGGCACGTCGGACGTGGCAGAGGTGACGGGGAACATGTCTGCGCACATGGCCAGCACCATGTATCCGCCCTGGCTGGCGCCGTCAAGATGGAGGCGTTGCCCGTCAATAAACGGACAACGCCGCGCCCACTGGATAATGGCGCGGGCGAGGTTGTTCCCGTCACCCGGCGACACGTCAATGGGCGCGTCTTCGTTGTATACCGCGGTAAAAACAGCCCACCCCTGCTTTGCCCATTTGCGCGCGGCATCAACCCCCATCTCATAATGAACATGACAAAACGCGGGCAACGGTTCCGGCGATTTTATTCTGTCGCGCAAAACCACCAGCCGCGCCCGGCCTTCCTTCGCCTCGCCATAGATATTCAGATAGGGCACGCGCGCCAACGCCACATCGCACATGCCATCCCGTTCAATGGAAACTGTCGTTACCGCGCCTGAAAAACCGGTTTCATCCTCGAGGACATTTTCCAATTCTGAGCAACAACCGCACTGAAAAGACGTGCAGCACAGCAATACAACGCAACCCCTTAGGAGTCCTGTGGCCGAAATATTCATAGATGATTTCCCGAATAGTGATGGATTACAGTTCTTTTAACCGCACATTTTTGAACTCTACATAGCTGTCGTGGTCCTGTAGCCCGATAAAGCCGCGCCGCAGGCGGTATCGCAACTCTTCAACTTCATCAAAATTAACATCCTGCACCAATACGTCATTCAACACCGCCTTCAGGCGAGGGCCGTTCAACATGATTTCAACCTCGTTCCATTCCCCTTCCGGTCGCGCTGCTGTTGTGAGCGCGGGGACGACATCGTACACCGCCGCAGTACTGTTTTTGTGCGGTTCGGTTAAGTATGAGTCCCCCATTATCTGGAACTCGAACCCTATTTTTGACTGCCGCGCAGCACGGGGGGCGCGCAGATGGATGCCGCTGTTGGCATCCTTTTCCAAGAGTTTATACTCGAGACGGAGAATGTAGTTGTCGTAACGCCTGTTTGTCATGATTCCCCCGGCGCCGCTCTGGTAACACTCAATGTGTCCGTCAGCATTAACCCTGAATGATTCCTTGCCATGGTAAAAAGACCACCAGTTGTTGAGGTCGCGCCCGTTAAAAAGGGATATGAAACCCTCCGCCCGTTCTTCTTCAGACAACATGGAATTATCCGGCGTCCACGACGCCTTCTCGGCATCAGACATGTAAATTTTGTCCAGCATGGCGTAGGTGGCGTCTGAACCCGGCAGGACATAATTCACATTTCCGCGCGGATTTTTGGGCAATGCGCCTGTCAGGAGATACAAACCGCTGTCACCCGCCGTGTCCGAGTTCGCAGTGACAATCAAGTCGCCGTTTTGCGGCGCCGCCACCACCAGATGAGGCGCCAAGCGCTTGAACTGCTTTGCCAGATTAGCGGCGTCCGGCCCGTCAATCCAATATAGCGCCTTCGTTTCGTGCGTCAGCGCTTTTGCCGCTGTTTTAACGGCGTTTCGACGAAAACGTTTCGTGCCGTCATCGCCGACGATGCGCACTATCACGGCCATGCGCTGTCCCTTGGCGCGATCGGTGTACGCCGACACCACCGCAATACTTTCATCACTAATGGCTTTTCCGTTGTCACTGAAACCGCAGAGATCAAAGGCAACGGCGTTGCCGCCCGCCGCCGCCACACGCGCCATGGCTGGAACCATCACCGCAAGCGCGGAACCCTTGGCGCACAGGTCCGGCTCATGAACGGCCTGCAAAGTTAGAACCGTGTCATTGCGATATATGCCGCCGCGCCGAACGGTGATCGCATCTCTTCCCAATGGATGATGCACACTGGCACAACCCGTAAAAATAACGATGAGGGCCAGAATAAAGTAGATGAAATAATGCCGGATCATGGAAGTTCTCCTTTTATAGCGAAAACAATATTCGCAGTCATATACGATTGCTAAATACAAAAGCATTGGTTCTATTGAAGTATATCAACTGTTGTTGGATTGTCGCCAATGGTAGTAAATTTTTCGTCGTCGCCGACAATGATTCTGTAGGAGCCCTTGAAACCGCGCACATAAAACTCTCCATTGTTGTTTGTCCTGCCTTTCACACCCGTCCACCATTCTTTGAACACCAAATCACGATATACGGCGAGATTGAGCTTCTCGGACCAGTCTTGGCGAAACATGGCGCCATCTGGTCGCCAATGGGAACCTTCCCAGAACCCCCAGAACACAAATCCGCTGCAGGCAGGGTGGCTGAAAGCGGCTGTCATAAAATCCCGTGTGAATGCCGCCTGTTTTGCTTCATCTTTTGTATTGACATCAAACTCTGTCACTACGATGGGCAATCCCAAACCCGCGAAAGTGTTGAAAACGGAAAGCGCGTCTTCCACCGATTCCGGCGGTTCATGGAAATGACCTTGAAAACCTATCCCCTCGACCGGAGCGCCTTTCGCAAGCAAATCATCAATAAGTTGATGGTATTTCGCGCGGACCGACAGGTCATCCGGTTCCACAACGTTGTATTCATTTATAAACAGGCGGCAGGATGTCGGCAGCGCGTTGCGCG
>DSBB01000480.1 GCA_011046175.1 Candidatus Hydrogenedentota bacterium
ATACCGCAGCATGGCGAGGTGGACCTGTTGATTCGCACCAGCGGCGAAATGAGAGTCAGTAATTTTATGCTTTGGCAAATTTCCTATGCCGAGATCGTGGTTACCCCCACGCTGTGGCCGGATTTTAATGAGCGGTGTTTGTGCGACGCCGTTGTGGAGTATCAATCGCGGAACCGCCGCTTTGGAGGGCGTTCATGAAAATGCCGCGTGGCGATGGCATGCTTTTGCGTTTTGGCACAGCCCTGACGCTGATCCCTTTTCTGGTGGCTGTTGTATGGCTGCCAGCGTTGCGTTTGGGGTTTGTGGCGCTGGTGGCCGCCCTTGTGCTGCTCGGCGCGCATGAATTTTTCAAAATGGCACGTCAGGCGGGTATAGAAGTCGCGCCGCGTTCCGGCACAATATTGGCCGTCGCGCTCGCGCTCAGCGCCGGGTTCGCTCCGAATGACGGTTTTGCGCATCACGCAGCGCTTACGTTATCCGTGTTTTTGTTGATTTCGATTCATCTGTTCTCCTTGCGCCATACCATAGCCGGATTATCAACGTCGGTATTCGGCCTTGTCTATGTGGGATACTGCGGTTCATTTTTTATTGCGCTGCATCAAAAGGAGTTGGTCGGGCCGGCTTTGATTACCATATTGATTGTAACCATAGGCTGCTCCGACACAGGAGCGTATCTGATCGGCAAGGCGCTGGGACGCCACAAACTCGCGCCCAAAATCAGCCCGAACAAGACGATTGAGGGCAGTATCGCAGCAGTTGTTTGCGCCACGTCGGCCGGCGCCGTTTTGTTTGGACTGCAACGGTATTGCGGATGGAAGTCCTATCCACAATGGCCCGTCGGGCTGTATATGATGACCGGATTGTGCCTTTCAATCGTTGGCCAGATGGGAGATCTGGTGGAGTCGTTGCTCAAACGCAACGCCGGCATTAAAGATTCAGGGTCGGTTTTTCCCGGGCATGGCGGCGCGCTGGACCGCTGTGATGCGTTTTTGTTTGGCGCCCCGGCCTTGTATTATCTGGCGCGCCTCGTGGAGAGATGGATTCATTGAGAGAAGAAATAAGGGCAGAGATTTTCACCCGGATTCTTTGCGGGGTGTTCTACTATGACGGAAGATTTTCGTTGCCCGTGACAAGGAATATAGTTGTTTATGTATGAGATGGAAGCAGAAACCATAAAAAATTACGCCGAGCGTTTGAAAGAACTTCGTCAATGCCTGAATGTGGAACAGGTAAAAGCGGACATAAGTGCTTTGGAGCGGGTGATGTCAACGCCGGGGTTTTGGGATGCGCCGGAAGAGGCGCAAAAGACCGTTCAGCGCCTGAAATCTCTGAAAGCAATCGTAACAGCGCCCGACGATCTGCAGCGGGAAATAGATGATGCGGCGGTATTGGTGGAAATGGGGGTTGAAGAAGAAGACGCCTCCATCGCGCAGGAACTCGAGGACCAATTGCAATCCGTAGAAAAAAAACTGCATCAACTGGAACTGAACAGCCTTTTTATGGACCCACGCGATACGCATCCCGCCATCGTGAGCATACACCCCGGCGCGGGCGGCACCGAATCCTGTGATTGGGCCGAGATGTTGTATCGGATGATTACGCGGTTTTGCGAACAGCGCGGTTTCGAGGTGGAGGTGCTTGATTATCAGCCCGGCGATGAGGCGGGATTAAAAAGCGCCTCTTTGCGCGTTTCGGGGCCGTTTTGTTACGGAACGCTGAAGTCCGAGGAAGGTGTGCATCGGCTGGTGCGTATTTCTCCCTTTGACGCCAATGCCCGGCGTCACACCTCGTTTTCCGCCATTGAAGTGCTGGCGGAGGTGGATGACAGTATTGACATAGAGATCAAGGAAGACGACATTAAATTGGATGTGTTCCGTTCTAGCGGCGCGGGCGGGCAGAAGGTAAACAAGACCAGCAGCGCCGTGCGCCTGACCCATTTGCCCACCGGGATCGTGGTCGCCTGTCAGATCGAACGTTCCCAGCACCGAAATCGCGAAACCGCCATGAATATGCTCAAGGCGAAGTTGTATGATATAGAAATCAAACGTCAGGAGGTGGAACTCAGCGCGCAGCGTGAAGGGCAACAGGATGTGGCTTGGGGAAGCCAGATACGCAGCTATGTGCTGCATCCCTACCAGATGATCAAAGACCATCGAACAGGCGCTGAGACGGGAAATGTGACCCGCGTGCTGGATGGCGAGCTGGACATGTTTATTGAAGCGTATCTGAAGTGGAATCTGGAGCGCAAGAGCCGCAACAATAATTAACGAAATATACGACGGAAAAGATGGAGCGTGATTACATGAAATCAGACAACGCCAACGGACATGAACCCGCTGAAGAGGAAATGCGCGGCGGCGAAGCGGAGTTGCGGCGGCATCGCCTGGCGAAACTTGAGCGAATCAGGGAACGCCTGGATGAACCGTACAAATACGCGTTTCACCGGAGCCACGTTATTGCCGAGGCCAGGCGCATTTTTGAAGGGCAAGAGCCTCAGGCAACAGACGAGTCTCCCGCGGCCTTGCCCGCGCAATTGGCGGGGCGCATTGTGGCCAGGCGTATCCAGGGGAAAAGCACGTTTATGGACATCCGCGACGAGCAGGCGCGGATTCAGGTATTTCTCGGCTGGAAGCAAATCGGCGATGACGCCTATGAAGCGGCGAAAGATTTGGATATTGGCGATTTCATCGGCGTCTCAGGAATGGTGAAAAGAACACGGCGCGGCGAAATAACCCTGTTCGCCGAACGTTATGAGTTGCTTGCAAAATCATTGCGGCCTGCCGCCGAGAAATACCACGGCCTGTCCAATGTGGAGACGCGCTACCGCCATCGCTATCTGGACATGGTGGCGAATCCGGAGGTGCTGGATGTGTTTCGCAAGCGCGTTCTTATGATCCAAGTCATGCGCGAGTGGCTTATAGCCCAAAACTATCTCGAGGTGGAAACGCCCATGCTCCATCCCATCCCGGGAGGCGCAACGGCGCGTCCCTTTATTACGCATCACAACACCTTCGACCACGACTTTTATTTGCGGGTCGCCCCGGAACTCTATCTGAAAAAACTTCTGGTGGGAGGGTTTGAAAGGGTTTTCGAGATTAACCGTTGTTTTCGCAATGAAGGCGTGGACACGAAACACAACCCTGAGTTCACCACCATGGAACTCTACGAGGCGTATCAGGACTACATGGGGCTGATGGAAGAGACCGAGGAAATGTTGCATCATGTCATCAAAAGCGTGGTGGGCGGCGAAACGTTTGTCTATCAGGAGCGGGTCGTCAGCATCGCGCGTCCATGGAAGCGCATTGCCCTCTTTGACGCCATACGCCAATATGCGGGAATAGATTTGGAATCCACCCGCAACCGCGAGGAGGCGGCAAAACGCGCTGAAAGCATCGGCATGGAAGTCACTCCGGAGATGGGATACGGCAAGATCGTGGATGAAGTGATGTCGGCGTGTGTGCAGCCGCATCTTGTCCAGCCCACGTTTTTATACGACTATCCCATTGAGTTGTCGCCGCTCGCCAAGAAAAAACGCGGCAATGACGCGCTTACGGAACGCTTCCAACCTTTTATCGCCTGTCTCGAAGTCGGCAATGCCTTCTCTGAATTGAACGACCCCATAGACCAGCGAGAACGGTTCGAGGCGCAGGCGGCGCTGCGCGACGCGGGCGATGAGGAGGCGCAGTTTCTCGACGAAGACTTCGTTATGGCGTTGGAAGTCGGCATGCCGCCTGCCGCCGGACTGGGCATAGGCCTTGACAGACTGGCCATGATCGTGACGGATTCGCCTTCCATTCGCGATGTGATATTGTTCCCACAGTTGCGTCCGGAATAAAGACAGGAGAATACAAACTATGAACACAAGGCTCGACAGACGCGATTTCATCAAAACCGCGGGAGTGGGCGTGGTCTTGGGAACCGTGGGCGGCGGTTTAACCTTGGCGCAAACAACCGAAGCGGCGGATACAAACAGAAAGGAGAACACGGAAATGAAACTCGGCATGGTTACATACAACATGGGCAAGGACATGACATGCGATGAACTCATCGCCTTTTGCCGCAAGACCGGTCTGGCCGGCGTGGAACTGCGCACCACCCACGCACACGGGGTCGAAGTGACGCTGTCCTCGAGGGAACGCGCCGATGTGCGCAAAAAATTCGAAGATTCAGGTATTGAAATTGCCGGGTTGGGTTCCGCCTTCGAATATCACTCGAATGATCCGGATGAAGTGGAGAAAAATGTCGCCGGTTCCATCGAATACGCGCGCCTCGCGGCGGATGTGGGCGCGCCCGGCATCAAAGTGCGCCCCAACAGCGTGCCCCGCGGAGAAGACCCGGAGACAACGTATGAGCGCATCGGCAAGGCATGGGGAAGTGTCGCCGCTGCCGCCGCGGACATGGGCGTGGAAGTGCGCATGGAGGTGCATGGCCACGAGGCCACGCGCAGTTTGACGGGGATTCGGAAAATGCTCGACCATGCCAACCACCCCAACGCTTTGGTGTGTTGGAATTCAAATCGCGGTGAAGAGGATGAAAATGGCAGCATCAGCTGCAGCTTCGATTTGGTGAAACATGCCATCGGTCTTGTGCATATCACCGATATTGGAGTGTATCAATACCCTTGGCGGGAATTGTTTGTGTTGCTGCGGGAGAATGATTACAAGGGGTATTGCCTTGCGGAGATTCAATATAATCCTGAACCGGAAAGATTTATGCGCTACTATCGAACGCTTTTCGATTTATATACCGGGAAATATCAATACCCGAATCCGGACGTTTATTCTGAACTGTGAGGCCGGTGATGGGCGCGTGTGGTTGCGCGTCCTTATCATGACGCGCGTCAGGGAATTCAAAGACGCATGCATCCGTGTTCAATGTAATAAAAAAACACGGCGTATTCCCCAAATGAGGACATGAATGATCCGTCCGAAAAAAGACCAACAAGGCGCCCCGTTCATGTCGCATAAATGATTTTGCCGTGTTGTTATCGGGGGCGTGAAAAATAATTGCGGTAAATGCTTGACTTGCTCTTTTTTTATTTGTTATACTTTGCCCCTGTTGTTCGCAATCCTTGTACCCGCGTGATGCGAGAAGTGCGCGTTACCAGGCGGGCTTACCCAGAAATTAACCCTTGTTTCCTGTGTCTTTGGGAGATTATGTTTTGCCGACGATTAATCAACTTGTGCGAAATTGCCGCAAGAAAGTGGTAAAGAAAACAAAGTCGCCTGCGTTAAAGGCGTGTCCGCAAGCGTCGGGCACGTGTACGCGTGTTTCGACAATGACGCCGAAGAAACCAAATTCGGCGTTGCGCAAGGTCGCCCGTGTCCGCCTGAAGAACGGCATGGAAGTTTCCGTGTATATTCCTGGCGTGGGACACAACCTTCAGGAGCACAGCCAGGTGATGATTCGCGGCGGCCGCGTAAAGGACCTCCCGGGGGTGCGCTATCATCTTATCCGGGGTGTGCTTGACGCCACGGGCGATATGGGTGGTCAGGCGTCCGTAAAGGATGACGGCGGCAAGAAAGTGCATGTCGGACGCTGGGTAAGCAGATCGAAGTACGGCGTAAAGAGGCCAAAGAAGTAATTGCGGAAAATTGCGCGTTGTGCAAATGCGCATGTAATAATAAGGTCGTGAGAAGAATATGGTAAGACGGCGAGAGATTGTCAAGCGCGTGCCACTGGCTGACCCGAAGTACGGAAGCACTACTGTGGCAAAATTCATCAATACCGTCATGAAGAACGGCAAGAAAAGCATTGCGGAAAGCATTGTGTACGGCGCGTTCGAAATTTTGAAAAAGAAAGTGCCGGATCAGGAACCGCTTGTTGTGTTTGAAACGGCCCTTGAAAATGCCAAGCCGCTGTTGCACGTAAAATCGCGGCGCGTAGGCGGCGCCACCTATCAGGTGCCCGTTGAAATCGCGCCTGCAACGCGCTCCGCCATTGCTTTCCGCTGGATTATCGAGTTCTCCCGCAAACGCGGTGAAAAGACCATGAAAGAGCGCTTGGCAGGCGAACTGCTGGATTGTTTTAACAAACAGGGCGCGACAATGAAACGTAAAGACGATACGCACCGTATGGCGGAGGCCAACAAAGCCTTTGCCCATTTCCGGTTTTAGAACGGGCGCCGTCGGTTTTTAGAGATGAAGGAATTGATTATCACATACGATGGAGAGTGACGCGCCACGCGAGAGCGTGATGTGCGCGCCGCCTCTGTCTTGCATCGCGAAAGTTGAATCAGACAGAGCGTAGGGCCGGTTCCGAAGAGCAAAGCAGCCTTGACAGGCCGCGCATTTTGATCACCGGACGCGGCGCGGCATGAGTCGCTTGTGAAGGGTTTCGATACTTGAATGCACGCGAGAAAGAAATAGAAGGACCATGCCTCGAACAGTACCCATAGATAAAATGCGCAACATCGGTATTATGGCCCACATTGATGCCGGCAAGACGACCGTGACAGAACGGCTCTTGTACTACTCCGGCCGATTGCACCGCATGGGCGAAGTCCATGACGGCGCTGCTACCATGGATTACATGGAGCAGGAGCGGGAGCGCGGTATAACCATTACCTCCGCAGCCACAGCCTGTGAATGGAACGGGTGTCACATAAACATTATAGACACCCCGGGACATATAGACTTCACTGCTGAAGTCGAGAAAAGTTTGCGTGTCCTAGACGGCGCCGTGGCGGTTTTTTGCGCAGTCGCCGGCGTGCAGCCGCAGTCGGAGACTGTTTGGCGGCAGGCGCAGCGATACCATGTCCCGCGAATCGCGTTCATCAATAAAATGGACCGACTCGGGGCGGATTTTTACAAAGCCGTCAAGAGCATGGAGACGCAGTTGGATGCGCATCCCATTCCCCTGCAATGGCCCTTGGGCGCGGAAGATCAATTTGCCGGTATTGTGGACCTCGTGGACTGGCGATTGATCAACTGGGACAAGGATGGCACCGAGAATCATCAGGTGGTTGCCGAAGTGCCCGAAGAACACGCCGATGAGGCCGAGTTGCGCCGCCGCGAATTAATCGAGTCCGTTGCGTCGGTTGACGATGAGCTGATGGAGAAATATGTTCATGATGAACACGCCATCACTTCTCAGGAACTGAAAGCCGCCATTCGACGATGTACTTTAACATCGAAATTAACTCCGGTCTTTTTGGGGACGGCCCTGCGTAATAAAGGCACAAGATTATTGCTCGATGCCGTTGTTGATTATTTGCCCTCTCCGCTGGATATGGGCGGCATTGCCGGTACAAAGCCCTACGAGCCGAACATCGAGATTGTGAGAAAGCCCTCGGACAACGAACCCTTCGCGGCGCTGGCGTTCAAGGTGCTCAGCGACCCCCATGTGGGGCGGCTTACGTTCGTCCGCGTTTACAGCGGCCATGTTAAAGCCGGACAGCAGATGCTCAACGCCCGCACCGGACGGAAAGAGCGGCTTGGGCGGCTGATTGAAATGCACGCTGATGAACGGACGGACCTTGATGAATTGTACGCCGGTGATATTGGCGCTGTCATCGGGTGCAAGGATACGACGACGGGTGATACATTATGCGACGCCAAAAAACCTGTTGCGTTGATGAGCGTGGTTTTTCCCGAGCCGGTGGTGCATATTGCCATTGAGCCCAAAACCAAAGCGGACCAGGAAAAACTGTCCAAGGCGCTGGTGCGGTTGAGTGATGAAGACCCGACTTTTCGCGTCCGGGTCAACGAAGAAACCGGCCAGACAATTATTGCCGGCATGGGCGAACTGCATCTCGAGATTATTATTGACCGGATGCGGCGCGAGTTTAACGTGGAAGCCAATGTCGGCAGGCCGATGGTTGCTTATCGTGAAACGGTGCGAGGCGCCGCGGAAGTGGAGAAGCGTTTTGTGCGCCAGACGGGCGGTCGGGGCCAATACGCCCATGTGGTATTGACGCTGGAAGGCGCGGAAAAAGGCGCTGGATTTGTATTTGAAGACAAAACCGTGGGTGGTGTGATTCCAAAAGAGTACATCCCCGCCGTGGAAAAAGGGTGTCGCCAAGCCGTGGAAACCGGCATTATAACCGGTTATCCGATGGTGGATGTAAAGGTGACGCTTACGTTTGGCTCCTATCACGAAGTTGATTCTTCGGATATGGCCTTTCAGATAGCAGGTTCAATGGCAGTAAAAGAGGCCGCGCCAAAGGCGGAGCCTGCGCTGCTGGAACCGATCATGAAAGTTGAAGTTATTGTGCCCGAAGAATTTACGGGTGAAGTCGTGGGCGATTTTGATCGTCGCCGCGGCAGATTGATTGGTATGGAAAGCGAAGGCGCTGCGCAGACGGTTCGCGCTTTTGTGCCGCTGGCCGAAATGTTCGGATATGCGAATGATTTGCGTGGCAAAACGCAGGGACGCGCAACACATGCCATGGAGTTTTCGCATTACGAAATAGTGCCGCGACCTGTCGCAAATGAAATTATGGAAAAGATGGGCAGTGGATTCCGCTTCTAACGGGAGTCCGCCTCCAGCTAATAGTTGTGGATAATTACAGGACGTTGCGGTGTTCATGAAATGTTTCGTGAAAACGCAACGTAACCGCGAGCGCGGGCAGCGCGCCGTGTTAAGGAGAAAGCCGGTATGGCGAAGGAAAAATTTCAACGCACGAAACCGCACGTGAACGTGGGCACCATTGGACATGTGGACCACGGGAAGACGACGCTTACGAGCGCGATTACGAAAGTGCTTGCGAAGCAGGGCAA
>DSBB01000321.1 GCA_011046175.1 Candidatus Hydrogenedentota bacterium
AACAATGCAGCATCGCAACCTATGCAGACGCGTCTGATCCTGACTATGCTGTTCTTCGGCAGCGAATAAGGACGGCCGTCGCGCGCGCGTGGGCGCGGCCGCGACGCGATCTTCAAGCGTTGAACCGGTCTTTGCCGTCTGAAACAATGCGATAAAGCGTTTCAGTTCAACCTGGTTTTTCTGACAAAATTTTCTGATTGTGTCTCAAACCGGTAAGAAACGTGTTGACCGTGTCCTGAGAGTGTTCGGCAAGTCGCTGCGCAAGCAGCCCCGCCAATTCGTCGTCCTGCGCTTCGATGGCGCGCACTATTTCTTCGAGATCATGCTGCTCAATAATTGGGGCAAGCTGTTCTATTGGAATAACTAACCGCACTTTGGCAAGTATACGGCCGAGATTGTTGAATATAAGCTGATATATGATGTTGTGCGTCGCCTTCGATATAGTGCGGAGTAAACGCAAATTAGCCGCCGTAAAACTTTTCGTGTCCCCTGCGGTCAGCGGACGTTCAACAAGCGCTTTTTTGATTTCTGAGACTTGCTCAGGAGTGCGGTTTTTCGCCGCAAGACGCAGCACATTCGGCACAAACAAACGGCAGAAAAGGAGCAGATCACGCAAGGCTTCGCCGTTGAAATGTTCATCGTCACAGAAAAGAATATATTCAAAAAGCTCCATGCCGCCCGAGAGCAACACATCGTTTGGATAGACTCCCGAACCCTGGTGTATTTTGACCAATCCTAACGCTTCCAAATGCTTGAGCGCTTCCCGTACAACGTGCCGCGACACACCAAACTGCTGCGCCATTTCCCGCTCGGTAGGCATACGGTGTCCTGCGGGGTAGCCGCCGTCAAGGAGCCGCCGGATTAATGTGGACGCCAGAATGCGTGAAGCCGTCCGCGGCGCCGACCTGTCGGCTCTCAATTGTTCTGCCATACAATGCCTCCTGTAAGATTCATCGTACCAATTTCAAATCATTATAGGCTGTTTCTTGATTCAACCGCAAGTTTTGGCTATACTGGTTAAATCAATTATTGTGGAGTTGCTGAATTGAGAAGCGCGTTTGTGCTGACTTTTCTTTGCTTTCCATAAATTACTCGTGATCGGAAACAATTACCTCTTCTGTTTGGTCAAAGATGAAACTATCCTGCATCATAAATTCGGTGCTGCCCATGTGTTAACAATGACGTATTGGAGGTCAGGTGAGCCAAAACAATAATAATCAGGATGATTTATCGGTAATAGTAAGCGAGCAAATGAGTGGCAAGCGAAAATTTATTACCCGCACCATATTATGCGCCATTATAATTGTTTTGGGACTGGCGGCATGGCGCGGTCTTGCCGCTTTACGCCATCCTCCCAAGCCAACAGATATTCCGCCTCCCCGGTTAAAGGTTGAAGTTCAGGCTGTTTGCCCTGAAACGGTCCCGGTCACCATCAACGGCTATGGCGAAGTAAAAGCGCTCGATTCAATCGCGCTTACCCCAAAAGTTGCGGGTGAAGTTGTTTACCTTCATCCCGATTTGGAGGTTGGCAATGTAATCCCCGAAGGCGATCTGCTTTACCGCATTGATCAACGGGATTATCTCGCAACCGTAAAACAAGCACAAGCACAGGTGGACAGACTCGAGGTAACCATAAACCTTTTGAAGCGTCAGTTTGAACAAAGCCAGACGCGCCTGGAAACCGCAAAACGCACGCGGGACATCGCCTTGGAAGAATTTAAGCGCGACGTCGAACTGCTTGAAAAAAAAGATGTGGGCTCTCAAAGCACGGTAAACATGTCGGAAATCAACTACCAGCGCGCGCATGACGCTTTCGAACAAGTTGATCAGGCAATAGAGCTGTTTCCTTTGCGCATACGCGAAGCGGAAATCGGGTTGCAAGCGGCCCAAGCCGCGTTGGAAATGGCGTCGCTGAATCTTGAACGCACCGAGGCCTTCGCACCGTTTGACGCCAGAATACAGCATAAACAAATTGAAGTGGGACAAGCCGTGGCGCCCGGCGTCATTGTGTTGCTTTTGGCAAATGATTCCTGCCTGGAATTGTCCGTTCCCATTGACAGCCATGACGCGCGCCAATGGCTGCCTTTCCGCACCCCCGATCAACCTGGTCCGCTCAATTGGTTTCGCGAGTTGGAACCGTTGACATGCAAGATCAGATGGACGGAGGACCCTGATAATTGTGAATGGACCGGCCACCTCCATCGTGTCGAAAAATTTGACCAGATGACGCGCACCGTCACCGTTGCCGTCCGCATTGAAAACACCGAGCGCGGCCCGCATGCGGGTCTGCCGCTGGTTGAGGGAATGTTCTGCAGCGTGGATATCCCCGGCAAATCTATTCATGATGTTTTCCGCCTTCCCAGATGGACGGTGTCGTTTGACGGATTTACGTACGTTGCGGACGGCAACCGCCTGCGCCGCCGCGCCGTTAACGCTGTGCGCACCCAAGGCGAAGAAACCTTCGTGGATGAAGGGCTTTCGCCGGGAGAACTGGTTGTGATTACGCGTTTGGTGGACCCGCTGCCCGGCATCCTGTTGGAATATGAAACGCCTGAAGACATTGATTGCGAATCCAGGACGCGGCAATGAGAAGTTTTTTTACCAGTTTTGCGCGGAACATTGTATTCGCCAACATCCTGCTTGCCTTTATCTTTTTCGGTGGTTACCTCGCAATCACGAATATGGCGCGCGAAACCTTTCCGGATATTCATTTGGACATGATCCAAGTCGCCGTTGTATGGCCGGGCGCCGACCCCGAGGAGGTGGAAGAAGGGATTAGCCGAAAAATAGAGGAAGCGCTGGACGGCATTGAAGGCATTAAAGAATACAATACGATTTCCAATGAAAATGTCGGCTTGGCCATTATTGAGGTGCAGGATGGGTATGAAACGGAATGGGTGCAGGACCAAGTGCGCAATGCCGTTGACACCATCACCACCTTTCCCGCCAATGCAGAGCGTCCCATCGTCCGCGAATTCCTCCTGCGAATACAGGTAATGCTTCTTTCCGTAACGGGTCCCGAGCTTACCGAGGTGGAACTGAAAGAATTGGCCGAGGATATCAAAGACGATATCCGCTCATTGCCGGAAGTTACGCAGGTGCAGGTGATGAGTTCGCGCGTTTATGAAATTGCCATAGAAATTTCAGAAGAGCGTCTGCGACAATACGGCATTACCTTTGATCAGGTGGCGCAGGTCGTTCGCGCCAACAGTCTGAATGTTCCCGGCGGCGTGATGCGAACGGAAGGCGAAGAAATCCGGCTGCGCACCGTTGGCAGGAACTATACCGCCGAAGAATTCGCGAACATCGTTGTTCTGGCGCGTCCGGACGGCAAACACATAACCTTGGACCGCATCGCCAACATACGGGACGGTTTTGAAGAAGAAAACGCCTATGCCAGGTTCAACGGAAAAGACACGGTAACCATTTCCATTCTGAAAACGCAACGTGAGGACATGCTCACCATTGACCGTGCCATTCGCGATTATCTGGACAGGAAACGCATGGAACTTCCGGAAGGCGTTACTGTGGAACCGTGGGCGCGGATGTCCCCGTTGCTTGAAGAACGCATTCGTCTGTTGGTGCGCAACGGCATTCTGGGACTTGTGCTTGTATTCGTGTTGTTGTGGCTGTTTCTGGATATTCGCCTGAGTTTCTGGGCGGGAATGGGCATGCCTGTAAGCGTGCTGGGCTCGTTTATGTTCCTGTGGTGGTATGGCGGCACCATCAACATGATCTCACTGTTCGCGGTTATCGCCGTGCTCGGCATCATCGTAGACGACGCCATCATTGTCGGCGAAGCCATCTATGTGGCGCGCAAGAACGGACTCCCGCCGTTGCAGGCGGCTGTCGAGGGCGTTCTTGAAGTGGGCATGCCCGTTATCGCCGCCGTTACGACCACCATGATAGCTTTTGTGCCGCTGCTGTATGTGGGAGGGTTTGTCGGACGTTTGATTAGTGTGCTGCCGGTCGTTGTTATCGCCGCGCTGGGCGTATCACTCGTTGAATGCCTTTTCCTGCTGCCCGCGCACTTGAGCCATCTTCCCGACCCCAATGCGAAACGTTCCGGAAAAGGTTTTTTCAGATGGCTGGGACTGCTGTTCCATCGGACAACCAATCGCGGACTCGAGCGGTTTGTCAAGAAATATTACGACCCCTTCATCGCGCTGGCCCTGCGTTGGCGATACGTAAGCGTATCTATCGCGGCTTTTGTCGTTTTCGTCACATGGGGCATTGTTGACAGCGGCTACATAAAATTTGAGTTTTTCCCCATGATGGACGGCAACAGCATGGCGGTTGTGGTCGAATTTCCCAACGGCACACCCCTTGACATTACTGAAGAGGCGGTAATCAAGATCGAGGAAGCAGTTCGTGAATTGGCTGCCGACGCCAAAACCGGCACGGGCGAACCGCTGCTTGAAAATATCTTTTCACTGGTGGGCGCAAAACTCGATGAACGGGGCATGACTGAATTGGGCACTCACTTTGGCACCATACGTGTTGAACTGCTTAATTCCGTTCAACGCAATATTCATCTCGAGGAACTGATGGCAGAGTGGGAACGTCGCATCGGCATGCTTACTGGAGTAATCGCGTTGACCATCCGCGGCGACGAAACGGGCCCGCCAGGCCGCCCCGTTGAAGTTTGGATGCGCGGCGATAATCTGGCGAACCTTACAAACGCCTCGGAAGAACTCAAGGAAAAACTGGCAAGTTTTGACGGCGTGTATCAAATCCAGGATGATTTTAGACAAGGTAAAAATGAAATCAACCTTAAATTAAAGCCTGAAGCCCGCGCCTTGGGGTTGCATGTCGCTGATCTTGCGCGTCAGGTTTACACGGGCTACTACGGTGAGGAAATCTTGCGCATTCAACGCGGCCGAAATGATGTGCGCGTTCGTGTTCGTTATCCCCAGGATGAAAGAAGACAAATCTCTGATTTGGAGCGAATCCGCATACGCACGGCTCTTGCTTCACCGGTTCCGGGCATGGGCGGCATGAGCGGCATGAGCGGCATGAGCGGCATGGGTGGCAGCATGACCTCCGGTTCCATGCCCCGAACGCTTGAAGTGCCTCTGCTTTCCGTGGCGGATATCGAGTACACAACGGGTGTGGCGTCAATTCGCCGCACCAATGGCCAACGACGCATTGTCGTTACCGCGGAAGTGCAAAGTGAACGCGCCAACGCCAGTGAAATTGTAAGAACTCTGCGCAAGGAATTCTTCCCGCAATTACAACAAAAATACCGTGACATATCTATGACGTTCGAGGGCGAACAACAGGAATTCCGGGAAGCATTGGACAATCTCTTCATTGGCTTCCCCCTTGCGGTTATCGGCATCTTCATTATCATCGCCACAATCTTCCGGTCGTACATTCAGCCCATGGTTATCATGATAACGGTTCCCTTTGGCATGTGCGGTGCGATTTTCGGCCATATCCTGCTGGGTTATGACATCACCATGCTGAGTATTTTCGGGTTGGTGGCGCTTGCGGGGGTCGTTGTGAACGACGCCATCGTATTGATTGAATGCATCAATAATTACGTGGCGGAGGGCGAATCGTTTTATGAAGCGGTGCGCCGCGGCGGTTCCCGCCGGTTCAGGGCCATATTCCTGACAACCATTACAACCGTTGGGGGCCTGACTCCCCTGCTGTTGGAAAAAGACCATCAGGCGCAGGTGCTTATTCCAATGGCAATCTCGTTGGCGTCCGGGGTCGCTTTCGCCACGGTCTTGACTTTGTTGCTTGTGCCTTGCGTATTGTGTATCCTTAATGATCTACGCCGTTTGGTTTTCTGGTTGAGAACTGGGATGTTGCCCACCCCCGAAGAAGTGGAACCGGCACGGATGCGAAAAATGGATGTGGATGTTTCATGAGAGCAATTTGTATTATATTTCATTTTGTGCGCTTCAAATGCAAGAGACATGATGATTGTTGAAAAAAGAAATAATAACGTGACATTGCAAGCGCCAGCGCTGACATTCGCCGCGCTGTTGTTCATGACCCTGTCATGGGCGCCACTGGCATGCGCAGATTCACCGGAAATGGAAGTTCAGGTCGAAAACGCTGAAGACTGTGCAGTTGATTCCATTGATGAAACAACACTTTCAGACCGGGATTGTAGTGAAACGGGCGCAGATGAAGACACAACCGACTTGCCCGCAAACGAAGCCTCCGACGAGAAAGACGAAGGTTCCGTTGAAGAAAAAGAGGAGCAGAAGAACGTCGCACCGGCATCATGCGAAACAACGGAACAAACGCCGGCGCCCCTGTACGTGCTTGATTTGCTGGACGCGCAACGCCGCGCCCTGGCGGATAATCCCTCAATAGCCGCCGGTGCGGAGCGGGTGGAACAGGTGCGGCAAATGGTGAGCCAGGCGCGTTCCATGTACTATCCACAGATAGACCTGAACTACACCTATACCTTCTCCTGGCTGCCCTCCAATTATACCGACTCCGTAAACGCCTATCTTGATCAATCAGAGGACATGCTGCGCGAATGGCGCAAGGACCAAATTCTTTATTCCACGATTACGCGGCAACCGTCCCTGCGTAATAGAAGGGCCATACGTTCATGGTATAGAAGCACGCAGGACCTTATTGAGGACGCCAGAGAAAACATCGAAAGTCCTGTGGAAAACACCACCATGAACATGACCGTCGGCCTGTTGTTGTTTGACGGGTTTGCCCGTGAATTCATCAACGCGCAGGCGCGCTACGGGTACGGGGAAGCAAAGGCCGCCTATCGGGAAGGGCAACGCATTCTGCTTGACGCGGTGGCGCAGGCCTATTATGCCGCCCAGTTTGCCCGCGAACAAATCGAAATAGGGAAATCCGACGTCGCATTTTACGAACGCCTTCATAAGGAAGCGTTGGCGCGGCGGGAAGTCGGGCGTGGCGCAACAAGCCATGTCCTTTCCTTTGAGACTTTGCTGTATGCCGCGCGCGCCAGTTTGCTTCGTTCTGAACGCGATTATGACATGGCACGCATTGTTCTGGCCATGCTCCTTGGAATACCCGAGGGGCGTCTGGACGACAGATTTGCGCTGGCGCCGCTTGAAGAAGAAACGCCTGAAACCATGACGTTACCCGATTGCGATGCCATGCTTTCGTTGGCTTTTGCATTCCGACCGGACATGGAGCAAAGTGAATTGGGACTTAAACGCGCTTCAGCCGCCGTGAAGCAGCAGTATGCGCAATATGCCCCGATGGTCGCGGCTGTGGGCATGCTTCAAACAGCCAATGTAAATGATACGGGATTGACTACAGACAGGATAGCCACCACGGTGGGCATCAACGCCTCGCTAAACCTGTTTTCCGGCGGCAGAAGACGCGCCGGCGTGATAGGCGCAAAACACGCGAAACGCGAGGCGGAACTGCGTATAACAGAAACGGAACAAAAAATCGTCAGCGATGTCAACCAAGCGCTTACTGACCTGAAAATAGCCCAGGAAGCGTTGGCGTTGCAGCGAGAAGCCTCGGGATGTGTTGAAAAAAATCGCGACCTCGTGGAATTGGAGTATAATGCCGGTAAAGCGATGCTGGTGAGCTTAAGTCAGGCGCAACGAGACTTCATACAGGCGCAAGGCATGCTCGCGCAGGCCCGCGTGAATCTGCAGCGCACATGGCAGGCCTTGCATGCCGCCACCGGAACAAATCTGGCTGTATTAAATCAAGAGATTGCCGGCGAGTTGCAACCCGATACGCCGAAAGACGCCATGCCGTCTGTAGATTGAAATATGAAAAAGTAACTGTTTTCCGCTGCGACAACGTAATGTCGTCGGCACACAAATTGTTGTAACATAAGGATGAGTGCCATGAAAAGTTATCCTGCAAGAGGAACAATTGATTTTCTGTTCGACCTGTTCGACCTATTTAATCTGTTTATTGAAGTGTTGCGTAATTTGGGAGAATTTTTAAGCAGAAACTAGGGCTGTTGCGGCTGATGCATATTTGGCGGAGGCCGGTGCAGACAGGATCGTTCCGCGCGGCGGCGCGATGATTGTCATGCCCTAAAAATATGGGAGACTCGACTATGTCTTGCAAGAATGTTTTGTTGACTACGGTATGCGCGTGCGGCATTCTGCTTATGCTGGCAGGTTGTCCGCCAAATGCCATGCATGTTCTCACGCTCACGGTAACTCCGCAAGGTACGGGGCATATAATACCCACCCCTGACCGTTCCTCCTATCCGGCGGGCACGGAAGTGACTCTGGAGGCGGTTCCGGCCGATGGCTGGGTGTTCCAGAACTGGATCGCCACCGGCTTAAACACCACGGCCAATCCGACGGTGTTGCGTGTCTATGGCGACAACACAATCACGGCGGTATTCCGGCTCGCGGAGACCTCTGCCCCCCCGGATGACATGTCCACCATCGTTCGCGACGGCAGTTTTGAACTGGGGCCGGACTCGCCGCATTGGACATATCTCTCCGGAACGGGAATGCCCATTATATGCAACGCCACCATCTGCGGCACCTTTAACGGTATATCAGCGGCGGGCGGCGCCCACTGGGCTTGGTTCGGCAATGATCCGGATTTGACATTTGAATTCGCCACCCTGAATCAACGCGTTTATATCCCCGAGCATAACGAAGCGCAATTGTATTTTAACCTTGCCATCCCCGCCGATCAGGTTCCCTTTCTGTTCCGAGTCTTTCTGGGCGACGTGCTTTTGTTGGAAGTGACGGAGTCAGACGCGGCAGACTACACCAA
>DSBB01000320.1 GCA_011046175.1 Candidatus Hydrogenedentota bacterium
ACTGACATATAAAACCGCAGGCGGCGTGGTCGTCAATGAACGCGGGGAACTGCTGGCGCTGGCGCGAACGGTAACCCGCAACGGCGCGCCCATGGATGAACTGCGGCTGCCGAAGGGACACATTGATCCCGGAGAAACCGACGCCGAAGCGGCGATTCGCGAGGTGGGCGAAGAGTCGGGCTACTGGAAAGTCGAGATTATCGCGAATCTGGGCCAAGCGCACAGCAGCTTCGAGATGGATGGCGTGCGTTACGAGCGGGATGAACACTATTTCCTGATGCGGCTGTTGAACAATCAGCGTGACGCGCCGCAGCCTGTCAGCGAAGAGGAAGCGTTATTTGAACCGCGATGGCTTCCGGCCGAGGACGCGCCCGCGCTGATGACCTATCCCACGGAAAAAATAATGGCAGAACGCGCCCGCGATCTTGTCAGAAAAAGAAAATCATGTATCTTATAATGTTACAACTCTGGAATAATTGCTGTCCGCGGCATAAAGAATTCCTCCCCGCAGGTTGTTCATCCTTCGGCGGGCGCGGTTACAGGCAGGAGACATGGCGCGCCAAAGCGTGAACAACATGCGTTGACCAAGGAGACATATCATGTCAAAAAAAGCACACAAGACGACGCTTTCCCGAAGAGAGTTTCTCAGCGCCGCCTCGATGACCGCGGCAGCGGCGATGGGCGCTTCTTTTCATATCGGAAAGGCGGCGGCGCAACAGAAGGGTAGAATCATCATGCTCGGCTTTGACGGCATGGAACCTTCCATTGTGGAAGACATGCTCGAACGCGGCTCGCTGCCCCGCTTCGCGGCATTGCGGCAACAGGGCGGCGCGCATCGCTTGACCACCACTATCCCGCCGCAATCACCGGTCGCGTGGAACTCTTTCGCCACTTGTCAGAATCCCGGCGCGCACAATATTTTTGATTTTATTCGCCGCAACCCCGGCGGCGCGGCGGGACCGTTCCCCTTGGTCGGCACAGGCCGGGTAAACCCGCCCACACTCGCGCCCACTGGCGCGCTTATTGCTCCGGCGACAGCGGATAATTATCGGAAGGGAACGGCTTTCTGGAGCGCCGCCGACGAACAGGGACTGCGCGCAAAAGTGTTGAACATCCCCTTCTGCTTTCCGCCCGACCCGCTCAAACACGGGCTGATGCTCTCAGGACTCGGCGCGCCCGACCTGCGCGGCACGACAAGCACCTACTTTGCGTTGTCTGACAGTTTCACCAAAGCGCAACTCGGGGAAGACCTCGGCGGCGGTCGGCGCGTGGCGCTGGCGTTTGACGGCGCTGATGAAGCAACGCTGAATGTGCCCGGCCCGCGGGACGCGCGTCACCGCTTCGGCGCGCCCGGCGCCTACGCGGAAACACCGTTGCGCATCAAGGTCAACCGCGCCGACCATCGCGGCACGGTGGAAGCGGATGGCGGACGGGTGGAGATCGAACAGGGCGTGTGGTCGGATTGGCTCGAATTGCGGTTCGCCATGTCGGACGCCGTCGAGATCATGGGCATCACCCGCTTCTTTCCACAGGAAATCGGCGAACAAACGCGCATTTACATGGCGTGCGTGCAATACCATCCGGACGCGCCCTACACGCCGCTAACCGCGCCAAATGAATACAGCGCGGAACTCAAGGGGCGCTACGGCCTTTACAAAACCGTCGGCTGGACCTACGACACCCACGCGGTGCGACAAAATGATATGACGGAAGACGCGTTCCTGAAAGACATCGAGAATACCATGGCGTGGCGCGAGCGTCTCACACTCGACGAACTCGAGCGGGGCCAGTTTGACATGTTGTTGAGCGCGTGGACCGCCACCGACCGCGTCGGACACTTGTTCTGGCGGTTCCGGGACGCGAAACATCCCTATTACGATCCTGACGCGCCCGAACACTGGCGCAACGCGCTGGAACGCGTCTATCAACGGGCCGACGAAATCACCGGCAACGTGATGAAACAATTGCGTGATAACGACGCGCTCTTTGTGTTCAGCGATCACGGCTTCGGTTCCTGGCGCACCGGATTCAACCTGAATACATGGCTGCGCGACAACGGTTATCTGAAAATCGCCAACCCCCATCAGGCGGACCGCGGGTTTTTGCAGGGCATTGACTGGAATGAAACGCGCGCTTATTCGGTGGGGCTCAGTTCCTTGTATCTCAATGTGCGCGGCCGCGAAAGCGGCGGCATTGTCGCGCCTGGCGCGGCGGAATCGCTCGCGGCAGAAATCGCGGACCGCCTGAAACAGGTGAAAGACCCGGCCTCGGGGGCGCAGGTGTTCTCAAACCTGTACCTGCGCAATGTGTACCACGGCGAGGCCATGGCCGACGCGCCGGACATTTCGCTTGGATACGCGCCCTATTACCAAAACGCCCGGCAAACGTCTCGCGGCGGCGCGGGCGCGCCACTCTTTGAATCCGTTGAAGACAAATGGAGCGGCGAACACGCCTCGACCGACTACCAACACGCGGAAGGCATGTTCTTCGCGAACATTCCAGTGGAAAAGAAAAAGCCGCATATCCAAGACCTCGGCGTAACCGCGCTAAAACGGCTCGGCGCCGACATGCCCGCCGAATACGAAGGGGACGCGATCTAAGCGGCAGGGGAAGTATTCCCGACGCCCTTTTGTTTTGCATCCTTGCATCCGTTGTTTTGGGATGCGGTTTTGCACGCCGCGCAAAACATGCCCGTCAATTTGATATACTTTCCCCATGCAAACGCATGACGCAACAGAACAGGTACTGGCGGCCCTGGCCGACGCGGATTACGATCATTTGCTGCTGGATTTTGATCACACGCTGTTTCTCAACAACTCGACGGAACGGTTTCTGGACTCGCTGCGTCCGCGGCTGCCGGCGTTTTTGCTGGTCGCTGCGAGCGATTGGTTTGTCCGGGCGCTGGCATGGTTCGGCGTGTGCGATTATAACGCTCAGCGGGATTTTGCGCGCGTGCTCGTATGCGCGTTGCTCATGCCTTGGAACCATTTTATCTGGTCCGCCGCGGCGCGACGGCTTGCAAACAACAGCATGAACCGGAAGCTGGTTGACGCGTTGCCGCCGGACAAGCCGTTGGTGGTGTTAAGCTATGGATTTCGCCATATCATCAAGCCTATCCTGGATGCGGCGGGTTTGGAACAGGCCATATTGATATGCTCGCGCATTGCGCCGCGCCCGGAAAATCTGCGCGCCACGGGGAAGCCGGCCGCGCTTGAAAAATACGCGCCCCACTGCAACCCTGCGCAGACGCTGTTCATTACCGATTCCCACGATGACGATGCCGTTGCCGCACTGGTCAAAACAGCGCGCGTCGTCCAATGGGTTCCTTATGCGCCGCCTGCCTTTGAAGGTTATTACGTGCCCATGCGCTACACCGTCGAGGGCAAGTATGCCGATGCCCGTTATTTCACCTACCAGATTCTGCTGGAAGACTTCGCCCTGCTCTTGCTCGCGTACGCCTTTTCGCCGTGGTACGCCGCCGCGCTCTGGTTCCTGTTCCTGTCCCTCTACGCCGTCTACGAAATCGGCTACTACGAAAACGACCATGTCGCCGCCGCACGCGAGGCGAAACCCGTTGTATCCGACGCAGCGCGCCGCTTTGCCGCGCCCCCGCGCCTCGAACCGTGGCTGTGGGCGTTCCTATCCGGCGGCATCGGCATTCTGCTGGCGCGACACTCCGTGTGGAGTGCAACATTGGCGCGTGATTTCGGCTTGTGGTGCGCCGTGCTGATTTGTGTCCGGGGCGTGTTTTTCGCGTTCAACCGTCTCGCGCCAATTAATCGCGTACCGCTTTTTCCTCTGTTGCATACCCTGAAAACCTTCTCGTTTGTCCTGTTCATACCGGTCACGCTTGTTGGCGCGCTGTTGCTGATCGCCCAAGTGGCGTCCATATCCCTCAACTACGTCATATACCGGTTTGGCTGCAATCTTGACAGGTTCAACCGCCATACCTGGCGCCTGCTCTTGTTTCTGGCGATGCTCGCCGTTGCCATTGCTCTTGCTCCGACAGACGTTAATGCGGCGGTTCGCATACGCATCGGCATTATCCTATTGTGGTGCGCCGTCCGCGCCATCGAACGCGCCCGCCGCAGGAACATTGTGGGAATCGTCATTGACAAAATTCGCGGTAAAGACGCATAGAACCGTTTGTGCCACCGCGCCTTTCATGAAATCTGTCGGCGGCGTTTCAGGGGCGCTCCCGCGTTCATCGGGCGGATGGCTGCCGCCCTGTTTTGTGAAGTGCCCCCCATCGAGTTTGCAGACGCATCTCAAAGATGAAATAAGAAGTTGCATTTGCGCGTTCTCTTGTTATATCCTTTATAAGTATGGGGTATATGAAAACAAATGATGGGGACATTCAGGTAAAGACGCTGGCGCGGCTGCGGCGCGTGGAAGGGCAGATACGTGGTGTCAGCAAGATGATTGAGGAAGAGCGCGGCTGCGTGGATGTGCTGCGGCAGTTGGCGGCGGCGGACGCGGCGTTGCGCGCCGCGGCAAAACACATTGTGGCACACCATCTTGACTCTTGTTTTGAAGAGGCAATGAAAAGTCCACCTGCCCGTCAGCGGTTGTTTAAGGAGTTGCTCGAAACTTTCGGCCGGTTTGGATAAGAAGGCTGATAATTCACTTTTGTAGGCGCGCGCCAAAGCGCGCCGTAATATGGAGAATACGCCATGACAAAGCAAGTTGTAATTATAGGCGGCGTTGCTAGCGGCATGAGTTGTGCTGCGCGTATTAAGCGTTTGGATGAATCTGCGGCGGTAACGGTTTTCGAGAGAGGCGGTGCGGTGTCCTTTGCGAACTGCGGCATGCCCTATTATGTGGGCGGCGTGATACAAGACCGCGCAGGCATGATTGTACAGACTGCGGAAACCCTGCGCGGGCGCTACGGCCTGCGCATCCACACGCGCCATGAGGTCACGCGCATCTTTCCGGATGAGAAAGCGGTGGAAGTGAAGAACCTCGAAACGGGTGAGACCACGCGGCACGCATACGATGCGCTGATGATTGCCACCGGCGCCGCGCCCGTGCGCCCGCCGATTCCCGGTCTTGACGCCGACAAGGTCTGCACATTGAACAGTCTGGATGACATGGACAAAATGCGCGAACGCGCCGTGGCCGCAAAGAAGGCGGTAGTGGTCGGCGCAGGTTTTATTGGCCTCGAGGTGGTGGAAAATCTGCGTCGCCTCGGCGTGGATGTCACGCTGGTCGAAATGCTCGACCAAGTGCTGCCGGTGCTGGACAAGGAGATGACCGAACCGCTCGCGCAGGAGTTGAAATTGAACGGGGTTGATTTGCGGCTTGAAACTTCGGTTACCGCCGTGGGCAGCAATGATGTCACCCTGTCCGATGGCTCCCATGTTGCCGCGGACATGGTGTGTCTATGCACGGGCGTTGCGCCGCGCAGCGAACTGGCAAAGGAAGCGGGAATTGCGCTTGGTCCGCGCGGCCATATTGCGGTGGACGCGCAGATGCGCACCAGCGCTCCGGACGTGTACGCCGCAGGCGATGTGGCGCAGGTGGCCGACCGCATGACCGGCGCGCCGACAGCAGTACCGCTGGCGGGTCCCGCAAACCGGCAGGGGCGCATAGCCGCCGACGTAATCTGCGGACGCGACGCCGCTTATCCCGGCGTGTTGGGCACATCCATCGTGCAGGTGTTCAATCAGAAGGCGGCGTGCGCCGGCACAAGCGAAAAACGGCTGAAAAGCGCGGGCGCGTCCTATTTCCGCGTTTACGTACATCCCATGCAGCATGTCAAGTACTACCCTGGCGCCGCGCCCGTAAGCATCAAGGGGCTGTTCAGTCCCGACGGCATGTTGCTGGGCGTGCAGGCGGTGGGCACGGAAAATGTGGATACGGCCATTGACGTGCTCGCAACCGCCCTTGCCAACAAAATGACGGCGGAAGACTTGGAACATCTGGAACTCGCCTACTCGCCACAGCATGATTCCGCCAAGAGCGGCGTCAACATGCTGGGTTTCACCGCCAACAACGTTATTAAGGGCGATATGGAACAAATTGAGGCGGATGCGTTACCCGAAGACATTTTCTGGTTGGATGTGCGCGCGCCGGAAGAAACGGAGTGCGGCGTGGTCCCCGGCGCGACAGTCATCTCCCTTGACGAACTGCGCGAACGGCTGGATGAACTGCCCCGCGATAAAACCATCGGCGTTTACTGCGCCGTGGGATTGCGGGGGTATATCGCCTGCCGACAACTGAAACAGCGCGGTTTCACCGCATACAACCTTGACGGCGGTTACCGCACCTGGGCGTGGTTCCATGGCGCGGGCGCAAAAAGCCCGGTTTGAGCGGACCCGCCTTGTGGGGCCATGTGCGCTTCCGGCAGCCCGCCACCGCCCGCCGCCGCGGGCGAAACAACACGACTCGACGTGCGCGGATTGCAATGCCCCGGACCGATTACGCGGGTGAAACAAGCCATGTCCGCCATGAGCCCCGGCGCCGTGCTTGAAGTAACGGCAAGTGATGCGGGTTTTGTGGCCGACATCCCGGCATGGTGCGCGAGCACGGGCAACACGCTGTTGGAGACGCGTCCCGACGGCGCGAATTACATAGCGCGCATTACCAAGGGAAGCGCATCCGCAACGGCTACGGCGGCCGCACCCGCCGCACCCGGCAAAAAGGCCAAGACCATTGTTTGCTTCTCCGATGACCTCGACCGGGTTATGGCGACTTTTGTCATCGCCAACGGCGCGGCGGCCATGAACAGCGACGTCACCATTTTCTTCACCTTTTGGGGATTGAACGTGCTGAAGAAACGGAACGCGCCGCCCGTGAAGAAAGGCTTGCTCGACAAGATGTTCGGTGTAATGATGCCCAAGGGGCCGGGGCAACTGCGCCTCTCGAAAATGCACATGGGCGGCATAGGCACCGCCATGATGCGCCACGTCATGAAAAGCAAGCGCGTCATGGCGCCCGAAGAACTCGTCGCCGCCGCGCGCCACGCGGGCGTCAAACTGGTCGCCTGCGCCATGAGCATGGACGTTATGGGCGTCCACAAGGATGAACTGATTGACGGCGTGGAAATCGGCGGCGTCGGTGCGTACCTGGGCGCGGCGGAACAAGCCGGCATGAATTTGTTCATTTGACCCGCGTTTATGGACGCGCATTCGCTTGTCCGGTATCTGTCATAAAAGCCAACATCAGAAACGCCAGTCAAGGGCACATGGGGTCGCAAAAAAATACTCGTTGGAAACAAATAAATATACCCGGCCACGCAATCAGCGGGATATAAACGGCATCGCATCTGTGACAAGGGCGTAAAAATGGATTTTCCCGTTACGTCATGCGATAATTGCGCTCCTTTCTTCCATTTCCCATTGGTTCGCGGAGGCTCTATGAGCAAGATTGCCACGATTGCGCTGTTGATTTTTTCAAATCTGTTTATGACCTATGCCTGGTACGGACATCTGAAGGATATGCGCCATCGCGCGCTCCTGCTGGTGGTGTTGGTCAGTTGGAGCATTGCCTTTTTTGAGTACTGCCTGCAAGTGCCCGCCAACCGCATTGGCCGCGACTTCTTTTCCCTTGGACAACTCAAGGTGATGCAGGAGGTTATCAGCGTGAGCGTATTTGCGCCGTTCGCCATCCTCTACATGCGCGAACCTCTCAAACTGGATTGCCTTTGGGCGGGACTCTGTCTTATTGGCGCCGCCTATTTTATGTTCCGAAGCGCCGGCGTTGCGCACTGATAAGCATCCTGCTGCGGGCGTGTCAGTTCCAGCACGGCAATCTCCGGCAGGCAGTTGAACCGCACCGGGGCAATCGCCCAGCAGCGGCCAGATGATGTCAGTCACTCAGGCCTGTCTGCCAGAATCAGTTCCACTGCCTCGGAAAGGTTCCACCTGCATTCCTCTTCTGTGCGTCCCTGCCCGTTCGCACCGGGAACTTCAAGGCACTGGGCAACATACCAGTCGCCGTCCCGTTCAACAATTGCGGTGTATTCGTTATCCATGACAGATCCTCATGTCTTCACTGTATTGCAACGAATTACTGTCAGACTTGCCGGGCAGCGTCGGAAGAAGCGCTCCTCCGTCTCTGCACACCAGTCGCGTTATGAACTCTTCACCGCCTCGGCGAGTTTCGCGGCGAAGGCGGCGGCGCGCTGGACGGTGTCGGGCGCTTTTGAAAACCCCGGCACCGACGCGAATGTTTTCACGCACAGGCATAATGTCAACAAGACGCTTGCCCAACTGGAGCGCGTAAGTCTGTGCATGGATACTTCCTCATAGTTGAATCATATAACAGAGATGAAGTAAAGTACAAACGATATGGCATTACAACAAGTTAAAGAGGAACTCTTTTGATGATAAAGAAGCCGGCGCTCTACGGAATTACTTACTCAAACCGTAATTTCGCTGACCCTTATTATTGGGGAAAGAATCAATTTAACTCCTCATTCCCTGCTGCTTTGGCATGCTATATGCGAGACAAAAAAGTTCCGGCTGTTTACTTAAGTTTGACATCTGAATGCAAGGTCAATGTTTCTGAAATAGCGATCGAGAAAATGTTTGGCACTGAACTGCCAAATTCCGAGATCTTTTTTGCCTTCGAAACGGCGTATGAGCCCTTTCGAGATTTTTTGGAAGACAATTTGCCGCCGATTGATTTGGTGGTGAAGGATAAGGAACAGCAGTTTATCCGTCCCCTTGAAATAAAGCTAACAACATTGCCCGATGACTCCACATCAAACC
>DSBB01000488.1 GCA_011046175.1 Candidatus Hydrogenedentota bacterium
AAAGAAGAGTGTCTATTTCTTTGGCGGCGGCAAAGCCGAAGGCAAGGCAAACATGAAAAATCTGCTTGGCGGCAAAGGCGCCAATCTTGCCGAAATGGCCAGCCTCGGCATACCGGTTCCGGCGGGCTTTACCATCACCACGGAAGTATGTACCGAGTACTACAACAACAACGGTAAACTGCCCAAGAACGTGTATGAAGAAGCGAAAAAGGCCATGGCCAAGGTTGAGAAGGTCATGAAGAAGAAATTCGGCGACGCGAAAAACCCGCTGCTGCTGTCGGTGCGTTCCGGAGCGCGCATGTCCATGCCGGGCATGATGGACACGGTGCTTAATATCGGTCTTTCCTCGAAAACGATTCCCGGCTTGATCGAAAAGAGCGGCGACCCCCGTTTCGTATACGATTCCTACCGCCGTCTCATCATGATGTACGCTGATGTGGTGATGGAAAAAGCCGCCGGTTTGGAACCCGCCGACGGCGAAAGCGTCCGACTCAAACTCGAACATGCCATGGAGAAAATGAAACAGGCCAAGGGCGTTGCGGAAGACACGGCGCTTGATGTTGACGATTTGAAAAAACTCTGCGATGAGTTCAAAGTCATCGTAAAGAAGACCATTGGCAAGGAATTCCCGGACGACCCGGAAGAGCAGCTCTGGGGCGGCATCAAGGCGGTGTTTCAATCATGGAACGGCAAACGCGCCATATCGTATCGCCGTATTGAAGGCATTCCCCATGACTGGGGCACGGCAGTAAACGTACAGGCGATGGTGTTTGGCAATCTCGGCGGCACATCGGCCACCGGCGTCGCGTTTACGCGCGACCCCGCAACCGGCCAGAACGCTTTTTACGGCGAGTGGCTGGTGAACGCCCAGGGCGAGGACGTGGTCGCGGGCATCCGCACCCCCTCCCCCATCAATGAGCAAACCAAAAACGACAGCAACAGACATCTCAAATCCTTGGAAAAGGAATGGCCGAAAATCTACAAACAACTTTATGACATTCGATGCAAACTTGAAAAACATTACAAAGACATGCAGGACATCGAATTCACCATTGAAGACGGGCAGCTATACATGCTGCAAACCCGCACCGGAAAACGCACGGGGGTTGCCGCTGTCCGCATGGCGGTGGAAATGGTCGAAGGCAAACTCATTGACAAAGAAACCGCCATTATGCGCGTCAGACCGGAACAGTTGGATGAACTGTTGCACCCGATGATTGATCCCGCGAAGGAAAAAGCGGCCGCGCACATTGCGAAAGGATTGCCCGCGGGCCCCGGCGGCGGCGTGGGACAAGCTGTGTTCACCTCTGAAACGGCGAAAGCCTGGGCCGAACAAGGGAAAAAAGTGGTCCTTGTGCGCAACGAGACCTCGCCCGAGGATGTTGAAGGCATGCGCTCGGCTGTCGCCATTCTCACGGCAATGGGCGGCATGACGTCACATGCGGCGCTGGTTGCCCGCGGTTGGGGAAAATGCTGCATCGTCGGCTGCGGCGCCGTGCGCATTGACGCCCGCGCAAAACAGTTTGTCGTGGGTGACACAACGGTAAAAGAAGGCGACTGGATAAGCCTCAACGGAACCACCGGCAAAGTGTATACAGGCCAACTCCCGGTGCTTCCGGCGCAGCCTGAACGAAATAAGAACTACGCGAAGCTGATGAAATGGGCGGACGCTGCGCGGCAAATTAACGTGCGCACCAACGCCGAAAGCCCGGCGGACGCCGAACAGGCCGTGAAGTTCGGCGCGGAAGGCATCGGCCTCGCGCGAACCGAACACATGTTCTTTGAAGCGGACAGAATCATTTTCGTGCGCGAGATGATCGTAGCGTCCACGCCGGAAGACCGCCGCAAAGCCGTCATGAAACTGCTTGACTTCCAGAAAAAGGATTTCATCGGCATCTTCAAGGCGATGGCGGGCAAACCCGTCACGGTGCGGCTGCTTGATCCGCCGCTGCATGAGTTCGTCGGCGGTTTGCTGGAAGACCGCAAGGAACTCGAAGCGCTTGCAAAACACTGCGGCGTGAAACCGGCCGTTATTGAAGACCGCATCAAGTCGCTCCATGAATTCAATCCCATGCTCGGACATCGCGGCTGCCGTCTGGGCATTGCCTATCCCGAGATCACGGAGATGCAGGTGCGCGCAATCATCGGCGCCGCGTGTGAACTCACCAAAAAGAAAGTGAAGGTGCTCCCTGAAATTATGGTGCCGTTGGTGGGAACCAAGGCCGAGTTGGCCAATCAACGCGCCATCATTGATGAAATCGCGGCTGACGTGCAAAAGCAGGCCAAGATAAAAGTCAAGTATATGGTCGGCACCATGATCGAAGTGCCCCGCGCCGCGCTTACCGCAAACGAAATCGCCGAGGTGGCTGAATTCTTCAGCTTCGGAACCAATGATCTGACGCAAATGACGTTCGGATATTCCCGCGACGATGTGGGCTCGTTCCTGCCCATTTATCTCAACCAAAACATTCTGCCCTGCGACCCCTTCGAGGTGCTTGACCAGACCGGCGTGGGCCAGCTGGTGGACATGGCCGTAAAGAAGGGACGCGCCACTCGCGCCAATCTCAAGTGCGGCATCTGCGGCGAGCATGGCGGCGAACCCGCCTCTGTAAAGTTCTGTCACCGTGTCGGCCTCAATTACGTCAGCTGCAGCCCGTTCCGCGTGCCCATTGCGCGTTTCGCCGCTGCGCAGGCCGCGATTGAATCGCCTCGCAAGGACGCAAAAGCCAAAGGCAAAACCAAAGCCAAGAAGAAATCGCGCAAGTAAACAATCCGGTTGGTTTAATATGCCTCCGGCGCCGTTGCGCCGGGGGCTTTTTTTTCAACGCCTCCCTTTTTCTTCTTTTACATCACATGCGGCGCATGGTGTAAATGGAACCGCGCCCGCGCCGTCGAACCAACCGACCGGAGGCCGGCGCCCGGAAAAACTTGATTCAGACGCTCACTGCTGCTAAATTGAGTGCATTCAACCTTGTTCAGAGTCAAAAGGAAAATGCAATGAACACGTTTACTCCCATTGATTATGCCGTACTCATCCTCTATTTCGGCTCGATGGCCGCGCTGGGACCGATTTTCGCCAGCAAAGCGCGCACCACGGAAGGTTATTTCCTAGGCAATCGCTCTTTCCCGGGATGGCTGGTGGGTTTCTCCATGTTCGCCACTTCCATCAGTTCCGTTACCTTCATGGCGTATCCCGGTGACGCATACAAGACGGCATGGTATCGTATGACCCCCAATTTCATGTTGCCGGTCGCCGTATTGATTGCCACCCTCTTCTTCCTGCCTTTTTTCCGCAAGGCGGGAACGGTGTCTGCCTATGAGTATCTCGAAGAACGCTTTGGCAAGTGGACGCGACTCTACGCCGCCTGCGCTTTCATTGTCGGCCAGGCAATCCGCGTCAGCCTTATCCTGTTCCTCGTTTCCATATTGCTGAACCAGATGACGGGAATCAATGTGTACGTCTGCATTCTTCTCGGCGGTATTATCACCTCCTTTTACACCGTGCTGGGCGGCATACGCGCCGTGCTCTGGACGGACTTCATTCAGGCATGCGTATTGTGGGTGGGCGGCATGATTTCACTCGTGGTAATCATTCACGCGCTGCCCGGCGGGTTGGGACAAATATTCTCCATGGCGACGGAAGCGGGCAAATTTTCCATGGCCGACCTGAACGCGGAAGGCGTGCTCGAACCGGTTCAGTTCGCCCCGGATTTCACGAAAAAAACGGTGTCGCTTTTGCTCCTCGTGGGACTGGGCAACTGGCTCGCCGAATACAGCAGCAACCAGAATGTAATCCAGCGGTATGCCGCGTCAAAAAGCGCAAAACAGGCGAAAATCGCCATGTGGACCTGCTGCATATTCAGTGTGCCCACATGGGCGCTGTTCATGTTTCTCGGCACGGCGCTATGGGCCTTTTTCCAAGTAAATCCAACGGAACAGTCCCAAGCCATCCTCACCGGCGAAGGCGGCGTGAAGGCCGAAGACATCCTGCCTTACTTCGTCATAAACTTCCTGCCCCGGGGACTGTCCGGACTGGTCATCGCGGGCGTGCTGGCCGCCGCCATGTCAAGTCTCTCGTCCAGTATCAACTCCGTGTCCGCCGTCAGCCTCGTGGATGTCTACAAACGGCACATTGCCCCCGAAAAGACAGACCGCCATTATGTTATCGTGGCGAAACTTATCGGCCTCGGCCTTGCCGCCTTCATGATTGCAGGCGCAATCCTGTTGCACAAAATGCAGAACACCACGTTGCAGGACAGCGCAACCATACTCGCCGCGCTCACAGCAGGCGGCCTGTTGGGATTGTATCTGCTCGGTTTCTTCACCAGGGTCGGCGACGATACCAGCATTCTCGCAGGCATCATCTGCACACTCACATTCACATTGTGGATGACGCTCACAAGTCTTGGCTGGATTCCCGAATCGCTGCGCTCGCCCATACACAGCTACTACGCAGGGATCCTCGGCCATATCATCATGTTCGCCGTCGGTTTTGGATTTGGATTAATCATAAAAGCAAAACAGGACCGCGATTTGACAAACCTCACCGTATGGACCCAGGACGGAACGCCCATGCAGTAAGCGATGTTTTCTCGGGGTGATCATGCAAAAGATGCCAGTAATCCTTCTTGACTGATTGTTTCTGGAAATTCGCTATTGTACCGCCTTTGTATCAATAGTGTATGATCACACGCAACGTGGGTTTGGTGTTGCTGTCACCATGCAAACGGAAATTATGGGCACTGAAAGGGCGCAGGACATGGCTGACCGGGATAGAAATCTATTGTTTGGGGTGTTTGCGGTGCAACTGAACAAGGTTGCTCCTTCCCGGTAGCCGGCTGGTGTACATTTGCTGAAGTTCAAGACACGTGCCGACGTTGCATCCAACGCGCCAGAGATTCGGGCGATTCGGCGGAGCGTCGCCCCGCAACCAGACCCTCAATGCTGATGTCTTCATCAATGGCCGACCAATGAATCCCTTCACCATCGCCGATCAACTCAAATTGCGCTCGTTCTGACGGGGTTGCATGCAAGAGACGCGGGTACCACGCCAGCGGCACGGAAATCACGCGGCCGTCATCCAACGATACTTGCAGGGCTTGCTCGTTAAAGGTAATCTCCACGGCAAGCACGTCATGGTCAGTCACTAAAGTGGTCATTCCATACCTCCATGATCTTCTCGCGGTTGGCTTCAATTATTTTCTGGACAATAAGCAATTCCCGGTCGCTAAAATATCGCGAACGGGCAACATGCACCGGGTCAAGCCAGAATTTGGCCGTTGCCCGGTCCCGCCGCACATGAACATGCGGCGGCTCATGTCCCTCGGCGGAATAGAAAAAGAACTTATAAGACCGATATCTTCGATGGTTGGCATAGTAATTATTATTTCCGGACGCTTCAATTTAACGATACCAAAACTTGCATCAAGAATCAACCTGATATTGCATTTTAGGGGTATTGACCTGTTCAACTTTTGTGCATGGCGAATCAACTGCGGCGTTCTGTTCTTCGCGTACCGCATAGACACGCATGACAGTGAAAAACGCAGTCTGGAGGAGCAGGCCGCCATGCTCAAGGAGTTGGGCTATGCGGCGCGGGATGTTCTTATGTTCTTCTGTGGTAAGGGCAGGCGCTGCTTGCGCTAATGCGGAACTCGCTCCCTCACGGCAACGGCGGCAATACTAACGACCTGAATCGCGAAAAGCGTTTGTCCCATTTCTCCGCCTGTTCAGGTGTAAGGACGGCGTTAATTTCAGCCTGTAACGCATCGAGTTCCTTTTCAATGTTTGGGCGCGCCTGCCTGCGCCGCTCTAAAAAACGCTCCAGATACTTGTTATGGATTTCCAATACCCTATCGGCTTGTTCCGGCGTAAGATTCAACCTGTGTTGCATCACGTTGGTGAGGCGCTGCGGCACGATTTCGGGCGTCCGCAATCCTTCCAGCACATGTGAAGAAATAAACCACAAAACTGTTGCGCCGCCAATAATGATGCCGCAGAAAAGAATGATCAGGCCGGATATAAGCGGCCGTATCCATGAACGCCGGGGCGGCGCGAGCGTTGCGGGCATACTCTCCGTGTTTTCATTCATATCGACTGTTCCTTTCCGGATTACAGCGATGCGCTGTACAGTAAATGAAACAATGGGTCCGCAATGATGTCGTATTGTGCAAACGCGATAACGGCCAATGCCGCGGCAACGGCCGCCGACGCTATTGCCATGCAGGCGAGCGGACGCTCATCAACAGGCGACAACCGCCGCAGCGCTGCAATAACCTGCTGTTCCACTTGCACAGGCGGCGGAGCGTCCGAACGCGCTGCGGCAACGAGCGCTTCAAATTCATGTAATGGCTTGTTCATGATTCTTTTTTCCATAGCCCTCTTTTTCCAATAATTTGGCCAATTTATTCCGCGCGCGCCAGGCGCGCACTTTCACTTTTGCGCGACTCCAGCCCATGCGTCCGGCAATCTCGCGCGTATCGCATTGTTCGAAATACATCAGAGTCAACACGAGCCTGTCGTCTGTCGGCAGTTGTTGAAGCATGAGAAACGCATATTCGGCGGCTTCCGAGGGCGCCGCACATTCCGAAAACAACCCACGGCGAATATTCGCCGCAAAGCAGGGAGCGTCTTCGCGGCGACGACGCGCCTCCTGCTTCCAATGTCGGTAGCCGACACGGGTGGCAATACGCCTGAGCCAATGCAGCAACGGCGCGTTGCCGCGAAATCCGGACAGGCTGATATACGCTTCAACGAAAACGTCCTGTACAAGGGACTCAAGTGTCGCCGGATCGCGCGTAAAACGCCACAGCTGTTTCGCGATTTCCTGTTCATAGCGATTTACCAAACGCGCATAAGCCGCTTCAACGCCTTGAAGCGCCAGCGCAATATCCTTCTCGTCCGCTGCGTCAATGGGCGTCTGCGCGCAGTCGTCACTGGCAGACGTTGTCATAATGAATGCACTCTCAGCAATACGGGCTGGTTGTTCAACATTGAAATTCTTCGTTTCCTCGCGATGTAATACAGGTTAACATTTTCAGACTTCAGAATTGTTGCCGATATTGTCATTATACCTGTTAAGCCCCGGACGTTCATGATCTTATAGTCCGACTGAAGGGCGAATATCAAAAATATGCAGCATCTGCGCCACCGCACGCGTAACCGGCGGTGCGCCGGGGTAACGCGCGAAAGCGACATGCCCGTCCATATACAGAACATTTGAGCCGCCGGGCACATGGTTAAAAAACGCCACATCTGTGGCAAGATAATCCCACATAATGAAGATTTCGCTTTGCGCTTTGGCGCTGGCGCCGGGATTGTTGACATCCGTAATTAAAAACCGTTCAATGCCTTCCCGCAAACGGTAAATCGTGGCGCTCTCGCCATTTCCCGTCCCTTCCGCAACAGAACGGTCTCTGTCCGCTTCTCCCCTGAATCCTGCGGCGTCTTCGTTAATAAAATACGGCTGAAGGCCTAACAAAAGGCTTTGTAACAAAGACACCATCTGGATGGGACCTTTCTTGAATTCATCGCCTATCTGACTCAACCCGACCGCTTCCGCCAGAGTATTTAATAAAGTAAGGTCCATTTGCGGATCGTCATCGCTCAGCTGATCCATCACGTAACCAAGATAAGAATAAGAGGAATTGATAGCTTCAACGCCTTCCTTGCCGTTGCCTTCGAGTTTCAAATGCAGCGTAAGATTGCCGTCTGCATCATAAAGATTGGCGAGACGGTCTTCGGGATCCGAAGGACAAAACACAATACCGGGGTCTGTGAGGTATTCGGGATAAACCGCTTCCACCAGCGGCCCAAACGCAATGCATGGTCTGATGCCGCACCCCAACTCCAGCTGGACGGGCGGAAATCGTTCTCCCGGCGATTCAGAGGCGTACATCTTGTAAATCAGTCCCCACTGTTTCAGATTGCTCTGACAGCTTGCCCGGCGCGCGGCTTCGCGGGCCCGCGCCAGCGCAGGCAACAGGATGGAAGCCAGGATGCCGATAATGGCTATGACGACCAGCAGTTCTATGAGCGTGAATGCGTTCCGCTTCATCTGTTATTCTCCTTGATTTTGTTGCGGCGCGAATCGCTGCCTGAACTGTTGAAGCTGCCCCGCCCGGGTTTCGAAATCCGCCTTGCGTTCCTGATATAAGGCTTGTTGTTCCGGGGTGAGTATGGGGACAATTTTTTTGTCAAGTTCCCGCATCAATGTTTGCCGCATGGCCTGCCTGCCTTTCATGCTGCCCGCGTTTTCGGCGCGCATCCGCCGGACATCCTCCCGAAGTTCCATTATGACGCGGGTAACTTGCGTCGCCTGTTCATCCGTCAGGTTGAGGCGCTCCTTAAATTCGAGAGCGCGGCGTTCCGCGAGGATGCGTTCCTGATCGGCGGGATGAAGCGTTAACTGGGAAGGTCCCGTTGATTTGTCCGCGCCGAAATACGACCAAGCCAACCATACTGCAAAACCCATGCCGGCGCACGCGCCGACGGCGGCCAGCGTCAACTTTATTCCTTCTTTTGCTTTGCTGTTCATTGTTTTCCTTTCTTGGCGATCAAGGAGTAATATAGAGACTGACGTGTATTTCCCGTTTCGCCTATATAGTGTTTCTAATAAGCGTTTCGGTTACAATTACATTCCACGAAAGGAGTCTTTTATGCGAACCATCCGGATTATCACTACCGTATTTACTTTGGCCTGCATCACTTCCG
>DSBB01000428.1 GCA_011046175.1 Candidatus Hydrogenedentota bacterium
ACCGCATTCGCCAATTCCCCCCATGTCATGCGCGTGTTTTTGAATACAACGGCCTCTTCGTCCGGCTTTGTGTTCGCCCATTTCTCCACGTACTGCCATAAGAACCGCTCTTTTTGTTTCATGATTAATCCATATCGGTTTAAGCGGGGCCAATCTCAACACACCCATCGCTCAATGCCGCTTTTCCCTTATCATTCAATACGACAAAATAGTGCCGGCATATTTCGTCCGTCTGTTCTCTTTCCGACAAACGTATCACAATATCCGTGTCCGGCCTGACCATGCCGGTAAATCGGCACTGGACGGCGCGGATACGTCGGGGGTCGTTGCCGGCTTCGGTTGCGGTAATCTGGCTTACCGCCATGGCCAAGGTGCCGGTACCCTGATAGATTATACCCGGCAATCCCACATAATTGGCAAACGCGGGCGAAATGTGAATGGGGAAATGCACGTCCGCGCAGCCGTCGTAGAGATAAGGCGCAAACTTTGATAGATGGATTTTCCTGCTCCACAAGACGTTGTCCGTATCCTTGTTTTTAGCGGACGCCGTGACATCCACGCCCCTGCCGGCATCCGCACACAAAACACCGCGCAGCAGCCCGCCGATATGTTCGGTAAACACCACATTTTCCTTTGCGTCAAGGGCTTTGTAGGCGATGATGAGATGGGTTCCGGCGCGATGCGGCAAAATGGCGGCGACTTTGCCCTCGATGCGCAGGCGGTCGCCGGGCCGTATGGGCCTCTCCCAGCGCAAATGCTCGCTGAAGTGTACCTGCCGCGCAAGCGCCTCATAGGGGAAATCGGCGTCTTCCCAGAATTCGTTGAAATGCTCCGATATGCGCCAGGTTAATGCGATGGCCAGCATTGGCGGCGCGATAATGCCCGCCTCGCGGGTGTCATCAAGATGCCACGGGTTGTCATCGCCGATGGATGCGGCGTAGTTCATGCATTGTCGCGTTGTCACCTCGAGTTCAAGGGGTTTGCAAACCGCTCCGACATATTTGGAATCTATTTTCATTTTTTTGCGCTCCGAAATGATGCGTCAGCCAACGCTTTTGCGTCCGATGCTGAAATAACGGAACCCGTGTCCGGCCAGTACTGATGGCGTATACAGGTTGCGTCCGTCAAATATTACTTTTTCACGCATGAGCTCCGCCATGCGGCCATAATCCGGGCGACGAAACTCATTCCATTCCGTCATAATAACCAGACCGTCGGCATTCTCCAACGCGCCATAGTATTTCGGAGCAATCATGACTGCCTCTCCATACCGCTCCTTGAGTTTCCTGCCGGCGACCGGGTCGTACACGGTAACCGCCGCGCCCGCGGCGCGCAGGCCATCAATAATATAAATGGCGGGCCCGCCGCGCAAATCATCCGTGCGCGCCTTGAAACTTGCGCCCCACACCGCCAGGCGTTTTTTGGAGATGTCGGCGCCGTAATACTCAAGAATCTGTTGCAGGAAGTGTTCCCGTTGCTTTTCATTAACCTCGCGTATGGCGGTAATCAAGTCGCAATTAATGCCCGCCGCAAGAGCGAGTCCTTCGCAGGTGGAAAGATCGCGCGGCAGCCCCACGCCGCCGAAGCCGATGCCGGGAAACAGAAAGGTGGGGCCAATGCGATAATCAGCCGCCACCGCCTCACGCACTTCGGCAATGTCGCAGTCATGCGCTTTGCAGATGTCCGCCAGTTGGTTCATCAGGGATATCCGCGCGGCAAGCATTACATTTGTGGCATACTTTGCCATTTCCGCGCTGCGCCGGCTTATTACGATAAAGGGCTTGCCCGTGCGGAGGAACGGGCTGTACAGCTCCTTCATGATTTCCCGGACGCGAATGTCTTCACATCCAACCACAATACGGTCGGGACGCAGAAAATCGTCCACGGCCGTGCCTTCTTTGGTGAAATCAGGATTGACGACAATGTCGTGAGGATGACCGGTGCGCATGCGCATCGTTTCCTCGAGCTTCTCCGCTGTCCCCGGAGGACACGTGGTCCTGTTGACAATGATGCGGTATCCGTCCATTGCCTCCGCAATCCGTTCCGCAGCGTCAAGAACACCCGATATGTCCGCATGTCCCTGCTCATTCGCCGTGGCGCCCACGCACAGAAAGACCATGAGGCTTTCAGCGACCGCCTGATCCAAGCGGGTGGTGAAACAGAGCCGCTCCTCTTCGCGATTGCGCGTAATCAACTCTTCAAGACCGGGTTCGTGCAGCGGCGTCTCACCGGCGTTTAACATCGAGATGCGCGCTTCATCGCGGTCCATGCAAATCACTTGGTGGCCATTCTCAGCAAAACAGGTGCCTGTTACCAATCCTTGGTACCCTGTTCCGACTATCGCAATTTTCATATAAATTCTCCGCGTGTAACATCAAACCATTATGGCATGTCCGAGGTACTGGCCGCTGCATAGTATTTCCCGGCGCACATGCGCGGTATGCATGATTGGGTTTCCGTGGCGGTTTGGACAATGTTAGCAGGATGTTGTTCTGCAGCGCAAACAGTGCTGCGATGAAAATCGAAAGAGCAGTGTTCCCGCGCGCCGTTTTGCGTCTGACCGCCCCGCCCTTCTATAATGACCGCCTGTTGCATGGTAACCACAATACATACGCGGGAGATAATTATGGCAACGCAAGACCAAAACGACTACAGTAAGCTGAACGGCGACGAGCTTGTACGGCAGGATATTATCACGCGCGAAGAATTGGACGCTTTGAGGGCTAGGGAGGTAAGTTCAGGCACGCCTTGGTATAAGCAACTGATTCAACAACGGAAGATAACGTTTCAGACGCTTGAAAACGTTTTGCGGTATGAGTTTCATTCAAAGGCGTCTCGGGCGGCGCACCAGACGCTGGGCGAAACGCTTTTATCCATGGGAAAAATTACTGAGGAGCAGCTGGTGCAGGCTCTTGCGGATCAGAAGCGCAACGGTCGTTTGCTGGGAAATATCATCTTGGAAAACGGCTTTTGCACGCGCGAATCCATTGCCCTGGCGCTGAGCCATCAATACGGAATGGAATATGCCGCGCTGGATGAAACGCCCAGCGATGCGCATGCGTTGCAGGCCGTGCCCGAGAGCCTCGCCCTCAAAAACCAAATGTTGCCCGTTTCACTGGAAAACGACAAACTAACCGTACTCATTACAAGCCCGCAACACAGGGAAAGATTAAAGGACGTTGCCGTACTCCTTGGAAAACGCATCCATGCGCTATTAACCGCAAGCGAAGACATGGAGCAGGAAATACGTCTTCGTTACAAAGAACTTTCCGAAATTGAAGACGCCGGAAACGGCGCCGGGAAAACGTCCGGCAAACCGCGAAAGGCGCCTGCGTCGAAACGCTCCGCGGCCGGAGCCGCCCCGACAACGACGCCGCTAAAGCCAACGCCGGTTCCGGCGTCCATACAGGAAAGCAAATCGCGTTTTGAGGACATTTCAAAGGCCGCCGCCGGAGCATCCGTTGTCAAGATGGTGACAACCATTATCGAGGGCGCCGTAAACGCGGGCGCCACCGACATCCATATAGACCCCCAGGAACCCGAGTCGCGGGTGCGATACAGAATAGACGGTGTGTTGCATGATGTGATGAGTATTCCTGAACAGCAGCACCACGCAATTGTTTCGCGCATCAAAATTATTTCCGATTTGGATATTACCGAAACGCGACATCCCCAGGATGGTCATATCAGCATGACTCTTGGCGAACGCGATTTTGACGTGCGCGTTGCCACTTTGCCGACCTATTTGGGCGAAAGGGTTGTGCTCCGCCTGCTTGATCAGGCGGCCGTACTGTCCGGAATTAAGGATTTGGGGCTCACCTCTTCAGACGAGGGAAAGGTGCGGCGCATTATCAGTCAGCCCTATGGCATGATCCTGGTTACGGGGCCCACCGGAAGCGGCAAAACAACCACCCTGTACGCCGCGTTGAACCAGAAAAACGTAATGACGGAGAGTATTGTAACGCTCGAGGACCCGGTGGAATATCAACTGTCCGGCATCAATCAGGTGCAGATAGAAACAGATATTGACATGACTTTTGCAAACACGTTGCGGGCGGCCATGCGCCAGGATATTGATGTTTTGCTGGTGGGTGAAATTCGCGACCCGGAAACGGCCCAGATAGCCATTCGCGCCGCGATGACGGGACATCTGGTATTCAGCACGCTTCATACGAACGATGCTCCTGAAGCCATAAGCACGTTGCGCAATATGGGCGTGCCGGCCTTTCTTATCGCGTCCGCGTTGACAGCCGTTATCGGGCAGCGTCTTGTGCGCAAGATTTGTCCAGCCTGCAAGAAACAATTCAAACCCGGCGCCCCGTTGCTGAAGTCAATCGGCTTGCCTGCGACAGTAAAAAAACTTTACCGCGGCCAGGGTTGCCAGGCGTGCCATTTTACGGGCAATTCGGGGCGCACCGGCATTTTCGAGGTGTTTGAAGTCACACCGGACATTCGGGAGCGTATCGCCGCCGAGGAACCTATCGAGGCCATTGTCAAGGCCGCCAAGTTTTCCAGCATGGCCGTCCATTGCCGCGCAAAAGTCAAGGAAGGCATTGTGAACCCTGAAGAGTATTTGCGCGTTATTAGAGTATAGACTCGGGTAGAAAATAAAGAGTTGGATTGCGTGAACCGCTTCCGGTTTCCGCTTATGAAGGCGCAAGGGTGAAGGATGCAGACGCCGCGTTCTCATCATGCATGGTCATAATGCCATTTTGCTTCTGTGATAAGGGATTTCTGATGACAAACCGCTTTGTCTTTGTGTTTTTGACGGCCAATATCGTTGCTGTCGCCGCTGTTGCCGATCCGATGCGCTACCCGTATTGGCAAATGATAAAAGACGTGAACCACAATATTGAGGCGCGCCCGCCGCGACCGTGTAGCGTAAACGACAGTAACGCCAAAAGCAACATAGAATACCCTTTTGAAATGTTTCGGCATTTGCGCGCAAGCGATGTTTTCCGCGCCGCGCGCGAGGGCGCCCAAGAGGCGCGTTTACAGGCGGCGCTTGGAAAATCGAAGGAGGAAATTGAAGCGCTTGTCTTTCGCAATGTCGCCATTGCATTGGAATATTTGCCCATGTTGATCCGAAGCGAAAAGGACATTGAAGAACTTTCGCTGTTGCTGGGCAATCGCGAGGAAGACGACGCGCTTCGGCGTTATCTTCTTCAAAACACGTTTCCCGGCTATGCGCCCCAAAGTTTTCTGTCATTATCGCTCCCTGAACTTATTGATGATAATGCGGACATCTACAGTAAATGGACGTGGTATATGGCCACGCATCCTGCTGAAGAGCCTCGCTTGCAGTGCATGGCCCTGGAAATATGCTATGCGCGGTTGCGCCGGGATTACCAGCGCATTACAGAAACGAATCCGGCGGTGCGCGAACAGCTCGAGTCGGGCGCTTCTTTCAGCATCACCGATTTCAGGGAAAGCAGCAACATAGTATTCTCGCGTGAAACGAACGCTGTCGTGCGCGAATTGAGGGGCCGTTTCCATGATTTTGCCAATGCGATTGCCGGGCACATTGCCAAAGACAGCACCAGGGCGGAAGAGGTCAAAGAGGTCACAAAGGGCATCTTGGAGGACATGCGCGACAACATCAAGGGACTCAATAAAAGCGTCATCGAGGACTGTCTTGAAGGAAAGTTTATGCTCAAGACGCCAATCATGAGACCGCCCGCCGCCCAAACGCCGGAATTGTTTTTTGACGCCACCGATCCGAAACGCCTGGATGATTTAATGCAGGAAATGATCAAGGCAACCCCTTGAATGCCGAGCGGTTCGCTCTGTATCAAGCCCCGCTAAAGCGCCAGGAAGTTGCGTATCTTTTCCGTTTGCCGTATGCGCTTGGGAATTTCTTCAGGCACAAGGCGTTCTTCTTTGCCCACCGCCACCCAGCCGGAATCCAATTCAACCGACAAATCAGGGTGTTTCGTCATGTACTCGATAAGGGCGGCATTGCACATACTCCTCGCAAAATGTTCATTCGTGGTAAATACGCCGAACATCTCGGAAAATCCCTCGATGTCCAGAAAGATTTCCTCGTAGCCGACTATTTGCCCCAGCACCGTCAACATGGAACGCGGGTAAATACGCAATGAAGGACAGGCGATATTATGTCGGAATACGACAAAGCTGCAATAGTGCCACGTTTTTTCCTTGGCCATGCCGGTGCTGAACATATAATCAAAGACGAACGTTTCGATTTGACGATAATGTCCCCAGAGGATGTTGAACGCGTGGCGGCCGCGGCCTCTGCGTTGCTGTCTCAAAAATGCAAAGCGCCTTGGAATCGCGTAACTGCGGTAATAATATTGAAAGCCGAGGTGGGTGGCGATCTCCAGAAATGCGCGTCGCCGCAGGAAATGGTAATAAAACACCAAACTGACGGCGAGCACCAGCACGCCGCCTATAAACAGCAAAAAAAGAATATCGGAGAATGTATCGTCCAAATAAGTTGCTTCCGCTACGCAAAAATGCGCTTATAGTATACCCATGAAATCCAGTCGTTTTGCAAGTGTTTCAGGTGAAAACGTCCAATTATTGCAGTACCTCGGCAATGGCCGCGCATAAGGTTTTCATATTTGATTCTGTCATGCCGGCAACGTTAATACGTCCTGAACTGACAATATAAATGGCGTGTTTCAGACGCAATACGGCCACTTGGTCGCGGGTCAGTCCCGAAAACGAGAACATGCCGCGCTGCTCTTTTATGAATGAAAAGTCTTGCGCAACTCCCGCGGCTTTCAGCGAGTCCACAAATAATGCGCGCATGCCGTTGATACGCTCACGCATCGCCGCCACCTCGCCTTGCCACAAATCGCGCAAGTCCGGGTCTGACAAAATTTCTGCGACAATCAGACCGCCCAAAGCGGGGGGATTGGAATAGTTGGCGCGAATGACCTTTTCAACATGGCTCATGGCACGCGCCGCGCTGTCCTCGGAATTTCCAACAACTGTCAATGCGCCGCAACGCTCACGATACAACCCGAAATTCTTTGAATACGAACTGCATATCAACAATTCGTCAACCCCGTCGGCAAGTATGCGCAACCCCGCGGCATCTTCGTCGAGTCCGTCGCCAAAACCCTGGTAGGCAAAATCAACAAGCGGGAGCAGTTCACGCGCTTTCATGAGTTTGGCAAGCGCGCGCCATTGCTCAAGACTCAAATCAACGCCGCTGGGATTGTGGCAGCATGCGTGCAACAGCACCACATCGCCGCGGGGCGCGCCTTCGAGCGCTTCGAGCATGTCGTCAAACGCGATACTTTTGCTTTCCGTGTCGTAATAAGGATACGTCTTCGTTTCCGCCCCGGCGGCGTCAAAGATGGCTGGATGATTCGCCCACGTGGGATCACTAATCCAAACAGTCGCCTTATCATGGCAACGTCTCAAAAAATCCGCCGCGACGCGCAGGGCGCCGGTGCCTCCCGGAGTATGGGCGGTAGACGCGCGCTTTTGCGCATCAATATCGTTCGCCGGTCCCAACAGAAGGGCGCGGGTGAGCCGTCCATATTCCACGTCGCCAATAATGGGCAGGTAACTCTTTGTCTTTTCCGCCGCCAGTATACGCTCTTGCGCGAGTCGCACGGACTCAAGCACGGGGGTCTTGCCGCCGGCGTCTTTATAAACGCCGACGCCCAGATTTATCTTGTTCGGAGTCGTGTCGCGCTTAAATGCTTCCGTTAATCCGAGAATTGCATCCGCAGGCGCCATTTCCAATTGTTCGAACATGCGTCAATTCCTTGATGTCCGTATTACATTTCAGTCACCACTTGTTTGTAAACCCCGGCCCTTTAATGTCAGTCATTGCACATACAAACCATACCACCACCGCGCTAATGATACGGTAATTTGTGCGCCGTAAACAACATAATGGGCGGCGAATGACAGGCCGCCGGGCAACAGCGCCGCCGGGCTGCCGTTTCTCAGGAAACCGGATGCTCTGAAGACAGCATTTTAACGATGTACCCGCATCCGTGCTATTATTCGGATCGCATCGGCCCAGACGCTTTGTCGGTCGTTTTTTGTCGTCAAAACAAAATGGAAACATACGCCGGGAGACAATGAAATGGAAGGTCCCTTTGGTTGCGCGCCCCGCAGGCGTTTTGCCCTGATAAATATAACGCCGTTGGTGGATGTAACCCTGCTGTTACTGATTTTCTTCATGGTTTCCGCCACGTTTCGCGAAATCAACGCCTTGGATATCCAAGTGCCTGCCGCTGCGTCCGGGGACGCGGAAACAGCGCCTTTGACGGAGATTTCAATTGGCAGCGACGGCGCGCTGTTTTTTGACGCCAAGCCCGTCACATTTGCGGAATTGCGGCCGCTTCTCAGGGAAAGGATACGGGAAGACGCGGATGCGGAAGTGAGTGTGCGCGCGGATAAACGCGTCCCCTATGAGCATGTTGTGCGCGTTCTTGATTTGGCGCGCACTGTGGGCG
>DSBB01000223.1 GCA_011046175.1 Candidatus Hydrogenedentota bacterium
ACATAGATGTGGAGGCTATTTTCGGTCCCGAGCCCGACGGGCCGCCCACCACGGTTCCGGATGTGGTGGGCATGGATCAGGAGACGGCCAAGAGCGCTATTGAAAGCGTCGGATTCTATATGGGAAGCGTCACCAAGACATACAGCGGCACGGTTCCCGAAGGAAATGTGTTGAGTCAGGCGCCCGCGGCGGGTTCGGTAATTCCCGGCGGCAGCATGATAAGCATCGCAGTCGCCATAGCGGAAGATTTCTCGGCGCCCGATGTGGAAGTCGATCTGCTTTCGGAGGATGTGGACTGGGCGGATTTTCCGGATGTTGACGCGGAAAAAGAAGCCATAGCCGAAACGCTCGATTCGTTTGCCGACGCTCTCAAAGCGGGCGACGCCGACGCGGCGGCGGATATGGAACCACTGTGGACGTATGGGACATCAGCGGCCTGCCGGACGGCACAGTCTTTGACATTGACTACAACGCGTACAGCGTCCCCGACAAGTATATTGTCCAGTATAACGGTGATACGGTTCTTGACACCGGTTGGCGGGGCGCCTCCTCGTATGTGGAAGCCAATCCCGGCATGTATCCGGGCGGCTTGGCGGGGCCCGGCGCCGGAACCGCAACAGGCATCTTCACAAAAGCAGGAGGCGATTCTTTCCGTGTGACCGTGTACGGCCCTGATTCAGGAACATCGTGGACCTATTCCATCAAGGCGAACTGCCCTTAAACGTTCCCATAGCACCTGATTGATATATGCGGGCGGCCCATAACCGGGCGCCCGCATTTTGCTTGGCCTCCAAGCCAAAAAGCGTTATTTTGTCATTTTACCGGCAAACGTGGTAGCATGAAACAAATAATCGGCGAAAACAAATCAGTATGCAAGGATATTTCCATGGACATCGCCTCGGTAATTCGCAACGTGCCGGATTTCCCAAAACCGGGAATTCAGTTTAAGGATATCACCACCCTGCTGCTTCATCCCGAAGCGCATCGCCAAGTCATAGACACGCTGGCGGCGCGGTATCGCGAAAACGCGCCCGATGCGCTTGTGGCCGTGGAGTCGCGCGGGTTCATCTTCGGCAGCACTCTGGCGTACGTATTGAATGTGCCTTTTGCCCTCGCGCGAAAACCCAACAAACTTCCCGGCGACACCGTCAGCGAGAGTTTCGCGTTGGAATACGGCACGGACACCGTTGAAATGCATGTGGACGCGCTCCAGCCGGGATGGCGCGTGGTGATTGTGGACGACCTGCTCGCCACAGGCGGCACCGTGGCGGCGGTGACCCGGCTGGCGGCGAGGCTTGGCGCCACCGTTACCGAAGCGGCGTTTGTGGTCGAATTGCCCCTGCTGAAAGGACGCGAAAAACTGGCGCCATTGCCGGTGTTTTCCTTGGTCTCGTTTATGGTCGAATGAATCTACAAAAAGGAACCGGCATCATGAAAATCATGCTCGTGCTCTCTTTGCTCTTTATGGTCGTATCGGGCGGACGCGCCGCTGCGGAAGGATTTGAAGCGCGGCACATCTTCCCGCCGCAGGAGAAACATGTGCATGGAAGCAGCATTGTGGAGGCGCCAAACGGCGACCTGTTGGCGGCATGGTTCCATGGTTCAGGGGAACGCACCGCAGACGACGTGCTCATTCAGGGGGCGCGCCTGCGCAGGGGGGAAACGAACTGGAGCAACGTCTTCGTCATGGCCGACACGCCGGGTTTTCCCGATTGCAATCCAGTATTGTTTATTGACCCGCAGGACAGACTGTGGCTGTTCTGGGTGTCGGTGCTCGCGAACAGATGGGAAAACTGTCTGTTGAAGTATCGGCGCGCAACGCATTACTCGGAGGATGGGCCTCCGGAGTGGGACTGGCAGGACGTGATTCAGCTGCGTCCGGGCGAGCAGTTCCCCGAACAGTTGCGGCGCGCCTTCAAGGAATTGGGCGCGCAGGAAGGCATGTGGGCGGAATATGCGCACCCATACACGCGCATGCTTGTCGAAGCCGCCCACGACAAATTGAAGCGCCAGATCGGGTGGATGACGCGCACCCAGCCATTGGTCTTGGCATCGGGACGCATTCTGCTGCCCCTTTATTCCGACGGATTTAACGTGTCGCTTATGGCGTACACCGACGACGGCGAAAACTGGCGCGCCAGCGCCCCGATAGTCGGATTCGCGCCCATACAACCCGCAGTGGCCCAGCGCAAGGACGGCTCGATTGTGGCTTTTTGCCGCGACAGCGGCGATGCGCCCACCCGGATACACCGCGCCGAATCCAGGGATAACGGCGAGACGTGGACCGTCAGCCGAAAAACAGAACTGCCCAATCCGGGCGCAAGCATCGCGGTTCGCGTACTTGCCGATGGGCGGTGGGCGCTGATCTATAACGACACCGAGGACGGACGGCACCGCCTCGCGGCGGCGTTGTCGAAAGACGAAGGAAACTCATGGCCGGTGATGCGGCATCTGGAAAAGACGTCGGAAGACGCGGGGAGCTTTTCTTATCCATCCGTGATACAGGCAAAAGACGGACGCGTCCATGTTTCCTATTCCTGGCGAACGCAAGAAGGCGCATCCATAAAACACGCCGTCTTTTCTCCGGAATGGGTTGCCGGCGAATAATTCTTGTTTTTGCCGTGTTGCCATGATATGGAAATGACACACAATGTTGGCGAAGCGCAGCTGTTTGCGCCTTTTTGTTCGTTAGCAAAAGGCCCAAATAATGGCGAAAAGGAACCACAGGTGAGAAGCATATTCGTTACAGAGTACGGCGGGCCGGAAGCTCTGGAAATGCGCAATGTGCCGGCGCCGGAACCGGGCGCGTACGATGTGCGCGTACGCGTGGTCGCCTCCGGCGTGAACTATGCGGACATCATGCAGCGCAACGGACTCTATCCGGGAGGCCCGAAGCCGCCTTTTGGCGCGGGCTTCGAGGCCTCGGGCGTCATCGAGAAAGTCGGCGACGGCGTGGGCGGTTGGAAAGCGGGCGATGCCGTGGCGTGTTTTTGTGATTCCGGCTACAGCGAGTATGTTGTCGCCAAGGCCGCGCAGTTGCTTGCAAAACCGCCGCAATTGAATTTCCAACAGGCGGCGGCCATTCCTTGCCAATACCTGACCGCCTATCATGCCTTGTGTACGCTTGGAAAGCTCGCGGAAGGACAAACCGTGCTTATCCATGCGGCGGCGGGCGGCCTCGGAACGATGATGGTGCAGATTGCGAAGAACAGGGGCGCGCAGGTGATTGGCGCTTGCGGCGCCGATGAAAAATGTTCGCTTGTTGCGGGCTTGGGCTGTGATTATCCGGTAAACTATCGCAGGGAGGACCTGCCGGCGCGGGTTCGCGAGATACTTAGGGGCGCCGGCTGCGATCTGGTTGTTGAATCCGTGGGCGGCGACATGACGGCGCGGGCGTTGCGTTGTCTCAAACCGCGCGGCATGCTGGTAACGCTTGGCGCGGCGTCGAAACAGCCCGCCATGATAAGTTCGGTCGAGTTGCTGGCCCACAACTGGATTGTTGCGGGTTTTCATCTCTTTGCGTACACCGAAGATACGAATGCCATGATGCAGGCTGTCCAATCTTTGCATCAGTGGCTCGAAGAAGATAAACTTACCGTCATTGTGAATCATGCCCTGCCTCTCGAAGAGGCGGCGCGGGTTCACGAAATGGTCGAAAACCGTCAGACCACGGGCAAAGTGGTGCTGACTACAGGATATCAACCATGAAATTCATCAAAACCATCAAATTCCGTCTCGCGGCGCGCGCCTGGTACTGTCCCTCTTTTTTGTTGGCGTGTTTGATGTTCGCGGCGGTCGCGCAAACGCCTGAACCTGAATTGTTATTGCGCGACGCAAGCGACTATATAGCGTCGCGGAAGACAAAACAAGTTGAAATGACCATGACCATGGAATACAAGGACGGTTCCCGGGAAGTGAACGCCACAGTAGACGGGTCATTTCTGCTGGGGACTGGAAACGAGGCGCGAATACAATTGAAGTCCGGCGACGACGAACTGGTGGTATTCAATAACAGCGACGCCCGGCATCTGTATTTTCCCGCAAAGAACACATTTCAGGAATTGCCGGCGGAATCGAACCGGGCGCAGCTGCTTCGGTCGGCGATAGGCGGCCCGCTCGAATTGCCTTTCGCGTGGCTCGCGGATTTTCTGCATGGAACAACGTTCGCTTTTGAGGAAGCGCCAAAGTATGGCGCAGGCGAAATAAACGGCGTCAACTATCATGTGGTGGATATAACTTCCTCGCAATATACGGCGCGCGTGTTTCTGACGGACACAACTCCGTCCCTGTTGAAGCGATTCGACTTGAGTCTGATTGGAGCCGCGCTGCGCAACTTTGCGAGCACTCCCGAAGGTTTTCTGCGGGTCACGGCGGAATTTGACAATTGGAAAATGAACGAAACGTTTCCGGAGGACACATTTGTTTTTTCACCGCCGCCCGGCGCAAAACCGGAATCGAACCGGGCGGAACGTCCGCCGGACAAATTGGAAGGACAACCCGCGCCCGATTTCACCCTGCCGCTGCTCGACGGCGGCTCCGTGAAGCTCAGTCAGCACAAGGGCAGGGACATCGTCATACTTGACTTTTGGGCGTCATGGTGCGGCCCGTGCCGTCAGGCCATGCCCATTGTCGTTTCTGTGGCAAACCGTTTCAAAGAAAAAAATGTTGTGCTTTACGCCGTAAATCTCCGCGAGGGCGCGGACAAGGCGCGCGCCTTCCTAAAGCAAAACAATCTGGAAGTGGCCGTGGCAATGGACGGCAGCGGACAGGTCGCCGCCCAGTATGGCGTAACCGGTATTCCCCGAATGGTCATAATCGGAAAAGACGGCATTGTAAAGACTGTTCACGGCGGCATGAGTCCCGATTTGGAGCGGCAGTTGAACGCAGACCTCACGGCGATGCTGGAATAAACCGGCACGCTGCTTTTTGGCGGATACGCCCCAAGTATTGTATAGTGCGCGCAACAGGATGGCGTGTTTTCCACCACGCCGCGAACAAACTGGTGATATTGAATCTTCTCGTTGCGGCACGCGCGTGCGGGCGCATGGACGACGGGCGCTAATCGCGCACACGCGCACTGCAAACGGTTTTGACAGCTCCCGTAAATAAGGGTTTCTCATTCCATGTTAGATTTGGCGGTTGTGCTTCCATGCCTGAACGAAGGCGATAATCTGCGCGGCCTGCTGCCGCGCATCAGCGAGGCATTGCGCCATATTCCAGCGTCATCAGCGGTTTATGTGGTGGACGGAGGCAGCAGCGATGACACGGTCTCCGTGGCGCGCGAGTTGGGCGCCCATGTACTGCGACAGCGGGGCAACGGCTACGGCGGCGCAATCAAAACCGCATTCGAGGATATTGAAGCCGCCTACCTGCTCACAATGGACGCTGACTTTTCCCATCATCCCGCGTTCATCCGGCGCCTTTACGAACGGCGCAACGAAGCGGAGATAATCATTGCGTCCCGCTATATCTCCCAGGGACATGCCGAGATGCACTGGTCCCGCAAAATACTGAGCGCCATACTTAATCTGGCGTTTCGCAACGTGCTTGGCATGAAAACCCTTGATTTGTCCAGCGGGTTCAGGTTGTATCATCGTAAAGCGGTTGCAAAACTGAATCTGGAATATGAAACCTACGCGGTGCTCCAAGAGATTCTCGTTAAGGCGCACTGCGAGGGATACCATGTCAGGGAAGAACCGTTTCACTATCTGCCTCGCCGACACGGCAGCACCCATGCCCGGCTCATCAAGTTCGGCGTCGCCTATCTGCGCGCGTTGCGCGCCTTGTGGTTGTTGCGCAACAGCCCGGACAGCGCTGATTACGAAACCCGCGCGTTTTATTCCTGGAACCCCCTGTTGCGGCGACGGCACCGGCGGCGCTATCGCATCGTCATGGAAAACCTGAGCGATAAACGGCGCGTCCTTGACGTGGGGTGCGGCGCGTCTCAAACCTTGAACGCCATTCCCTACAGCGTGGGCGTGGACACGCTTCATCCCAAACTACGCTTCATGCGCCGCCCGGCGCGTTCCCTCGTAAACGCCACGGCGCTCACGCTCCCCTTTCCCGACGCCGCGTTCGAGGCGATTATCGCTTTGCGCCTGCTTGAACATGTCCCTGACGAACGCGCCGCCTTGCGCGAGATCGCCCGCTGTCTCGAGCCCGGCGGAACGCTCTTGTTGGGAACCGAAAGATTCGAAACGCAACGGCAACTATTAGCCGGGCAGGGCTTTGAGGTTACCGGTGTAGAATCCGTCCTGGGCGGGGAGGTCATAGTGAAGGCGCGAAAACGGTAGCCGGCCATGTTCCTCAAAACAGAAGCCGCGCGTAGGCGTGCTTCTTTCCCCTTGAATCCCCCGTTCTGATGAAAAATGTCAGGAAAGGACTATCGGTACAACGCCTCCAGCGTTGGGCATGAGATAACAGGTGGGTTCATTGACGCCGCAGGCGGCGAAATAATCGCGGGCCCATCGCAAGGCGTCATCAAGGGCCGCGGCTTTCCGCGCGCGAAGCAACTGCACGTCGCTTTCGCTGAGTTCGGTTACAAGTATGCTTTGCGGCGCCTTTTCAAGCGTGGAGAGAACGGTCTGCCCGTTAATGTCGGGGCGGCGGCGCAATGCGGCGGCAACAACGTTCGGATCGCCCGTATCGAGATATTCCCGGAACCTTTCGCCGCCAAGTCCTTCACGCATGGGCGCAAGCAAGATAATCCGACCGCCGGGTTTGAGCGCGTTGTATGCGTTGAACAACGCCTTGTGGCACTGGATAAAATTCGGGGCCGCGCGCATCGCGGCAATCACCAAATCTGCCCGTTGCGCAATACGCGCCGTGTAAACAGCGCCGGCCAGGGCGCAGGCATGCCGGTGCGCAATATCAAGTTCTCCCACAAACAAACCTGCAATTCTTCCGTTCCGGTCAAGCACGGTATTAACAATAAACGCCAGCGGATGAAGCCGCGCCGCATCGAGCAGGTCCTCCGCGACGGGGTTGCCGTCCATTTCGCAGATGCGCACACGCGGATCGAGCCGCGCTTCGGTCGCATCAAGGCTGCGCGCGTGGTTTGCCGCAATCGTTTCCACTCCGGCAAGCCCGGGCACAAGCGCCTTGCGCCCGCCGCTGAATCCGGCAAAATAATGGGGCGCGACCGCGCCGGTCAGGATGAGATGGTCGCATTCAAGCGCGCGCTTGTTAAGCGTTACTTCAGTGCCCCGCCGGGTGGCGCCAACACGCACAAGGTTCGCGTCGTCGCGGGCATCGTGATTGAAGATGCGCGACTGGAAGCGCCTGTAGAGGCCGATTCCCAGAATACGCGATTTTTCTTCCTCCGTGGCGGCGCGATGCGCGCCCGTGGCAACAATAAACGACACGCTCTCTTCGGAAATGCCGCAGTCCAGCAGCCAGTCGGCAAGAAACGGCAAAACTTGTTCCATACCCGTGTTGCGCGAAGCATCCGACACGGCAATAACAACGGTGTCGTTGGGCTGAAAGCGCCGCCGAAGCGCGCCGTCCATGCCGAGCGGATGTTCCAAGGCGTGTTTCAACACGTTCGGAACATCCGGCAGGGCGGCGCGTTCCGCCGCGTCAAGTACGCCGAGGCTTTTTGCCCACGGCAGCCGCGCGCTCATCGTATCCGCGCCATATTGAAGGGAAACCATCATGGCTCCGGTCTTTTTACCTTATAGCGCCCCTCTGTCCGTTGCTATCTTATTCTTACCTGCCTTCGCGCCGGAGATGAACCCGCATCAGTTGGGCGTATAAAACAACACGCACACCGGCGAGACCACTTCCACTTCCGAACCTGTATGTTCCAGCGAACCCGTCTCCATATCTATACGAAACGCAACAACATTGTCACTCTGCTGGTTGGCGACCAGCAGGAACCGCCCGCAGGGCGACACATTGAAATTGCGGGGCGTCCGCCCGCGCGTCGGGGTCCGGCCGAGGCTTGTAAGCCGGCCGGTTTCAGCGTCCACGGCAAAACCGGCTATGCTGTCATGGCCGCGGTTCGAGGCGTATATGTATTTCCCCGAAGGATGCGCGCAGATTTCCGCCGTGGTGTTTTCTTTCTCAAAATCTTCCGGCAGCGTGCCAAGGGTCTGTATCGCGTCAAGCCGTCCCTCGGCGGCGTCATAGCTAAAAGCGGTGACGGTGCTGTCAAGCTCGTTCACCACATAAGCGAAACTGCCCGTCGGATGAAACGCGAAATGACGGGGCCCCGCGCCCGGCGCCAACGCCGCAAAAGGCGGATCATTGGCTGTCAGCGTGCCCGATCTCTCGTCGTAACGGTAAATCATAATCTTGTCCATGCCCAAATCCATGACAAACGCAAACCTTCCCGTCGCGTCCAGTTTCACGCAATGAGCGTGCGGCCCGTCCTGCCGGCGCGGATTCACACTGGAGCCTTCATGC
>DSBB01000180.1 GCA_011046175.1 Candidatus Hydrogenedentota bacterium
GGGGCGCATCATAGGCCATGGCCAGGTTTTTCGCCTCGAGCACGGTTTCCCCCGACCGGGTCACGTCGCCCAGTGCGAAGCCGGCAATGTCCAGTTCCGATTCCGGCGCGTCCAGCAGTTCCATCTTTTCCAGCCGTTTGATGCGGCTCTGCGCCTGCGAGGCTTTGGTGTTCTTGGCGCGAAACCGGTCAATCCACGCCTGTTCCTTGCGTATGAACGCCTCCTGCCGCTCGTAAGCTTTCCTGTGCTGTTCCCGGCGCAGCGCCTTTTCCTTGAGCCATGCGTCGTAGTTGCCTGTGTAGCCGGTGACTTGTCCCCTTTCCACCTCGATGATGCGTTTCGCCAGCACATTTACCATGCGGCGGTCATGGGAAATGAGCGCCACGGCTTCAGGCCGCGACAATAAGTGCTCTTCCAGCCATTCGCGCGCGTCCATGTCCAGATGGTTTTCCGGCTCGTCAAGCAGCAGCAGGTCGGCTTCCTGCAGCAGGGTCAGGGACAACATCAACCGCGCGCGCCATCCGCCGCTCAAGGTCTCGAAAGGCGCGTCGAGCGTTTCCGGGCGAAAGCCGAGTCCGCCCAGGATTTGCCGCACGCGCGTCCGAAATTCATAGCCGCCTTTCCCCGCAAAAATCTGTTGAAATTCGCCGTAGGCGGCAACGGCGGCTTCCTCGCCCGACGCCATTTTCATTTCAAGCACATGGAGTTCCTTTTCCATGCGCAGCAATTCCGCGAACGGGGTCAGGGCGACATCGTAAACGGTCTCGCCCGGCGCTGCCTGCGGAATTTGTGCGAGATACACGATGCGCGCGCGGCGCCGGCATTCAATCACGCCGCCGTCGGGTTCCGTCTCACCGGTGACAAGTCGAAACAAGGTGGTCTTGCCGCTTCCGTTGCGTCCGATGAGGGCTATCCGCTCGCCTTCCTCGATGCGAAGATTCACCCCGGCAAGAACAGGTTCTCCCGAATAGAATTTACTGATGTTTTCCAACCGCACAAGGCTCATCACACATATTCCGGCGCCTGGACAGGCTTGTGTCAACCGTACGATGCGCGCGCCGCCCGGGAGCGGCCAACGCACATGTCATGGCAATGTGGTAACAGGCATGGCAATCCCGTGTATAATAGATGTAGTGTTTTCAGGCGTCCGCGCCCTGCCTTTGAACTGTTGACGCGGGCAGGTTGCGTATGATAACAGCAATGCGCCGGTTCATGCACATTGCGTCAGATGAGAACAGGAGAGAACAACCATGACCCTGATGCGTTTTTCGGGGATAGTCCTGGCGGCGTCGGCAACAGCCCTTGCCCTTGCGGGCTGTAATGTTGACGCCATAGATGCAAGCAACACGTCGTTGAGTTTTGAACGCAACCGGGCGCCCATGACAATCTTTGTCTGGAACAGTAATCCTGACATGTCCGAGCTCACGATTACCCTGCGTCCGAGCAATCCGTGGATACAGGTTGCGCCCACCGAGGTCAAGAGCGCCGCGCCTCAGGGGCTTGTTCGTGACGAACAGGAGGTGGTGGTTCAGGTTGATCGCAGCCTTCTGACATCCGTGGGAACGCACGAAGGACATATTCGCCTGAGCGCGCCCGGCGCCAAACCCAAAAACATCAAGGTTTCCGTCTACAATGAATCCGTAGTGCCTTCCGGCGGGCTGACGATTGTCAATCCGACGGTAACCTATAGCGTCCCATATCTCATTGAGTTCGCTTTCGGTCTGCGCGACAAGGACGACCGTGCCGTGGTGGGGGAACCCAATCAGTTTGCCGTCAGCGCGCAGGAAGACACCACGCAGATAGAGGCCTTCCACGGGTTGGCCATGCGGCGCGGCACGGCACGGCAGCTGTGGCTTGAGATGGTGCTGGACTACAGCATCGCCATGCAGCAGGTGGACGGCGGCATTGCGGAGATGGAATACGCGGCGACAAAAATATTATTGGACAGCCTGAACGCCGACGCGCTGGTGGCCGTGAGTGAATTCCACCGGGACGATCAGGAATCCGCACTCGTGACCCCCTTCAACGTGGACAAGGAAGCCACTGCCGCCGCTATTCGCGAGATACAGAGCCGATATGTGCGCGGATTTGCGTCCGGCGCGCGCATGTATGACGCGCTGCTTGCCGCCATCCAACGTTTTGGACAGGTTTCCGCCGATACAGAAGACGCCCGCTATATAGTGCTTTTCTCAAACGGTTCCGACACATCGAGCACCGCATTCGCGTCGCAGGTTGTGGCTGAGGCGCTGGCCCGCCGCGTGCGCATATTTGCCGTTGGATTCGGTGAAACCATTGAGTCAGGAACATTGATGTCGCTGGCTTCGCTTACGGGAGGACGCTATCTTTCTGCGGAGAAACTGGAAGACTTACAGCCCGCCTTTGCGCGGATTGTTGAAGATTTGGAGGGTCAATATGTGGTGCGCTGGGCAAGTTTGCGCCGTGACAGCAACACGGTACTCCCCGGCATAACGGTGGCTTTCGGCTCGTCAAACGCGTCGCATACGGCCGCCGCCGCGTTCCGCGCCACCAACTACACCGGCGATCCGCTTGCCGGACGGCTTACCTTGGTGCAATCGGACACGGCGGAACAGACCACCGTCTTTTTGCGCGCCAATTACATGCCCCGGGGCATCCGGGCCATACGGTGCTGGGTGCGCAGTGATTATCCGTTCACCGCATCATTGGTTGACGCGGCGGACGACGGATTGCTGGGCGCCTGGGACATGGTTGCCGCGGAAGAGGCTGACGGATACTGGCTGCTCATGGAAAGCGTTGCTCAAGACGAATTTGCGCCTTTCGCCGCGTTTGGCCCCATGGTGCGTTTTAGCTTCAGTCAATCCGTGGAAGAACCGTTTACAGAGTTCTTTATTGACAATACGTTGTATACGGAAGGGCAAACCCTGAATCTGGAAAACTGAACGTTCCGTTGCTTTCCTCCGGAAGAGGATAGGAGACGTAAAAAATACATGCCGCAACTTTCATCACGGGCCGTCGGCGACGGTGGATTATAGTATCCGCAATTGGAACATCATTCTGTTTGGCAAGGAACCACAACCATGCGAATTATTTATGGCACCATGTTGCTTGGCGTCACGCTTGCGGTGACGCTTACCTCCGGATGCGACTCCGATTCGTTGTACGTGTCCGTGGAGGAATTGAACTTCGGGGAGACCAAGTCGAGGCTTACCTTTGACATATACAACGCCAACCCGGAACGCAAGGAGATTTCGGTTGAATTGGAGGCCTCCGAGGAATGGTTTACCATTGAACCGACGGAAGCGACCAGCGCCGCGCCTGCTGAAGTTGTCGAGCCTGATTATGACGAAACAACCATCGAGGTAGTGTTGGACCGCAAGGCGCTTGCGGGCGATCCGGTAAAGGGCCAAATAGAAATCAAGGGAAGGCGTCTCAAAAAAAAGCGCATCCCCGTTTTTGCCGCGCCTCCTTATGAAGCCATTTCCCTTTCCACTGAGACGTTGAACATCGGCGGCGAGGAAAATTATCTTGAGGTTTTGGTTAAAAATGTAAACAAGATAATTGACCGTTTGGATGTTTACGCGACGCCCGACAGCGCTTGGATAGACATTAACCGCACCGCCATCTCCCTAGGCAAACGCAATTCGGCGAGCACAATCATTATCGGCGCCAAACGCTCCCGTTTGACGGGCGGTTATCATGAAGGGCAGATTATTTTTGAAGCCGCGGGATTTGCTCCAAAAGTGATGCGCGTTTCGGTGTTTCAGCCCTATCAGGCCATTGTCACTTCCAATCAGATGCTGGATTTTGAACGCAACGAGCGTCCCATGCTGATGGAGGTGTGGAACGGCAACGCCGAGTTTCAGCAATTGAACATCACAGCCAGCGTGTCGGACAACTGGATCGAGGTGCTGCCGCGCACGTTCAGCAGCGCGGCGCCGGTTACCAGCATAGACCCTGTGCTTGAGCAACCGGTGGTGTCCTACGACAAACGGCAGGTGCTTGTCAGCATCCGTCGTCGCAGGCTTGACGAGGGGAGCCACGAGGGCTATATTCTGTTTCAAAGCGATTCGCCGCTCATTGCCCCCCGACCGGTGGTTGTCAAAGTCATCAAGGACGAAGACGGGCCGGACACAAGCGGCGAGCTGCGCATTGAAGACCCGAAAGTATTATATTCACTTCCGTATTTGGTTGATTTTGCGTTTGGGCTTACCAATGCGGACGGAGACGGTTTTGTCGCCGAACCGGCTCAGTTGACTGTTGGCGCTTTTGAGAACAAGGAAAACGTGTCCGCTCTGGTCCAGCCGGTGCTGCATCGAGGCGCGGCGCGACAGCTGCGCGCCGAAATTGTGCTGGATTATTCCATCGGGATGCGGTTGCATCCTGATGCGATGGATGAAATGGAATACGCGGCGACGGAATTATTCCTGGCCGGGCTTCCCGAGGAAGCGCTGGTTGGCGCAACCCTGTATTATCGAGACGATCTGTCGCCCGAGCGCGTTTGTCCGTTTACTTTTGATCACCACTATGTGGCGGAACAGATCAACGCCATTCGCGACACCATGATAGGCTCCTTTTCTTCCGGTTCACGCCTGCTTGACGCTTTGCGGCAGGCGGCGGTTCGGTTTGACCGGGAGAATATCAATGACGAGGAAAGATTTATCCTTTTGCTTGCCGGTTCCGGCGACACATCAAGCACGGAAACGGTGGACAGGGTGGTGAACGCGGCGCGTCAGAGACATGTGCGGATACATGTGCTGGGCTTTCTAAGCGATCTTGAAGGCGCCACGCTTATGCTCGATATTGCCGCGCGCACCGGCGGCGTGTATTTGCCTGTTGGCGCGGCGGAAGAGCTGCCGCAGGTTGTTTCCCTTATTGTTGACCGGCTGGAAGCGAACTACCTGCTTCGCTGGGCGACGCTCAAGCGGCAGGATGTTTCGGTCATCCCCGGATTCTCCGTCGCCTTTACCTCCTATCCTGCGGCACATACATCCGACACGCCATTTAATCCTTCTGAACTGGCGGGCGATGTGCTGGAAGGCCGGTTACGACTGGCTTCATCGCGAACGGGCGATACCGCAACCGTGTTGCTGCGCGCGGAATATATCCCGCGCAACATTGTCCGCATGCGCGCGGTTGTTGCATCCCCTCTTGCCTTTACCGTGTGCCCGGTGCCGGCGGCGAACAGCGGCCTTATAGAACACTGGAATATAACGCGCAGCGACGAAGATGACGGTACCGTTGTTTTGGACATGACCAGCGCCGATGGCTCCCCCCTGCCCTTTGCAACATTCGGCGGCTTGATACGCTTCGACTTCGACGGCACGCCTTCTACGGGTACGCCGATTTTCGCCTCGTTTGCCATTGATAATGGCATTGAAGAATATGCCGCAGGCCAACATTTTATCGTGGTGGAATAGTTTCAGTGTCATTTCAGGTACAATCAGTTCCCGCATAAGCATTATGAAAGGAGCCTGTTATGTGGATTTTTGTTCTTGGGGGCGTTTTGTGCGCTCTTGTTATGCCCGTGATGAGTGCCGTTGCGGAAGCGCCTGAATACGACATAGTCGTATACGGTGGTTCCTCTTCCGGTGTGATTGCCGCAGTGCAGGCCAAACGCATGGATAAGAGCGTTGTCATGGTATGTCCAGATCGGCATTTGGGCGGGTTGACCAGCGGGGGGCTTGGCTGGACAGATACAGGAGACAAGACGGTTATCGGGGGACTCGCCCGCGAGTTTTATCATCGCGTGTGGAAGCATTACCAGCAGGAAGACGCTTGGCGTTGGCAGAAACGGGAGGAGTTTGGCAATCAGGGGCAGGGCACGCCCGCCATGGACGGCGAATATCGAACCATGTGGGTGTTTGAACCGCATGTTGCGGAGCAGGTTTTTGAGGAATTCATTCGGGATTATGAAATACCGGTTCATCGCAACGAATGGCTTGACCGTGAAAATGGCGTTGAGACGGAAGACGGCCGCATTATGGCAATTACCATGTTGTCGGGCAACACATATCGCGGACGCATTTTTATTGACGCCACTTACGAAGGCGATTTGATGGCGGCTGCGGGAGTTTCCTATCACGTGGGACGCGAAGCAAACAGCGTCTACAACGAAACCCTGAACGGAGTGCAAACGGCGCGCGCCATAAGCCATCAGTTCGAGTCTTTTGTTGATCCGTATATTGTGCCCGGGAATCCAGACAGCGGACTGCTTCCGCGCATTCACGGCGATTCGCCGGGTGTAGACGGCGAAGGCGATCATCGGGTGCAGGCGTATTGTTACCGCGTGTGCCTTACCAACGTTCCGGAAAACAGAAAGCCATTTCCCAAACCCGACAATTACGACCCCATGCAATACGAATTGTTGAAACGCTACATTGATACAGGTTACCGGGACATGTTCGGCAAGTTTGACCGTATTCCGAACGGCAAAACCGACACGAACAATCGCGGCGCGTTTTCCACTGACAACATCGGCATGAACTACGAATATCCCGAAGCGGGTTACGAGCGCCGTCAGGAGATTTTGCAGGAACACGAAGATTACCAGAAAGGCTATTTCTGGTTTCTTGCCAACGACCCGCGCGTTCCGGAAGATATAAGAACTGAAATGAGTTCATGGGGACTGTCAAAGGACGAGTTTATGGACAACGATAATTGGCCGCATCAGATTTATGTTCGTGAATCACGGCGCATGACAGGCGACTTTGTCGTAACGGAAAGGCATCTGCGCCGACAAACCCCCACGCCGCGTCCCATCGCGATGGGTTCGTACAACATGGACTCGCATAATACCCAACGCTATGTGGCGTATGACGAACAGGGGCGCGGCCACGCACGAAACGAGGGCGACATCCAGATTAGTCCGGGCGGTCCGTATCCGATAGATTACGGCGCTATTGTGCCCAAAGCGGAGGAGTGTTCAAATCTTTTCGTATCCGTGTGCGCGTCAACCTCCCATATCGCTTTTGGTTCCGTGCGCATGGAGCCGGTGTTCATGATCCTGGGACAATCAGCGGCCACTGCTGCCGCGTTGGCATTGGACGCGGGAGTTCCCGTGCAGGACGTGGATTATACCCAACTGGAGTCGCGTCTGCGCGCGGATGGTCAGATTCTTGAATGGGAGATGGACGGCGTAAACAATATAAACCCGGACAAATTGCCCGGAATTGTTATGGACAATCCCGGGGCGGCGCTCACAGGCCCCTGGCGTCTTTCCCGTTCTGTGTTTCCCATGGTCGGACTGAACTACGCCCATGACGGCAAGGATGACGCGCAGACATGCGAGGCGCGCTATCAGCTTTCGTTGCCGGCGCCCGGACAGTATGAGGTGCGCATTAGTTACTCGCCTCATCCGAATCGCGCCACCAATGCGCTGGTAACCATTCACCATGCGGACGGCATCGAAAACGTTCTTGTAAACCAGCGCGAAACGCCGCCTGACGACGCCTTTCTCACACTTGGCAACTTTACTTTTGAGAACAGCGCGCTGGTTGTCATCTCAAATAAAAATGCCGATGGTCATGTTATTGCCGATGCCGTGCAAATACGACCCGTCAACTGAGAAATTAGCGGTATGACGATCCAACTGATACTTGCCGACATAGACGGCTGCATTTCGCCTGAGGAATCGCGCGCATGGGATGGGCCTTTGTTCGAGCGGTTTGCGCAGATGTCGCGCGACGCATCGGCGGGCGCCATTAAGCTGCCTCCGTTGACGTTGTGTACGGGCAGGCCGCAACCCTATGTCGAGGCGCTCATGAAAATTCTCGATATCCGATTCCCGGCGATATGCGAGGCGGGCGCCGTGGTGTACAGTCTGGAAGACAATTGTTCCCGATTTGCGCCTGAAATCACTCAAGACATGATTCTCGGCCTGCATCGGTTGCGCGATTACATTGTTGCTGAAATCCTTCCTGAATTTCCGGGACTGGTGTACCAGTTCGGCAAAGAAGCGCAGATGTCGCTGTTCTCAAAAACGCCCGAATGTTTTGCCGAAGTGGCGGGGCGCGTCGAAGCATTCGCCTCGACCATTCCCGGCCTTGACCTTGTTGTGACGCCGACGCATTACTATCTGAACATTGATTTTAAGGGTGTAACCAAGGGCGCGGCCATACAACGTTTGATGCGCGAACTGGGGTTGAACCGCGACGAGGCGGCGGGCATCGGCGATACGTTGGGGGACATTTCCATCCGCGAGGCCGTGGCGTTTTTTGCGTGTCCCGCGAATGCGGTCAATGCCTTAAAAGAAACGGCGGATTACGTATCGCCCTACCCGGACATTCGGGGTGTTCTGGATATTCTTAAGCGTCCTGAACTGAGCGGCGCTTGCTGAGTATTTATTGCTTGCGGGTATTGGCGGTATACTATGGTACGTTA
>DSBB01000498.1 GCA_011046175.1 Candidatus Hydrogenedentota bacterium
GGCATACATTTGGGATTGACCCGCGCGTCGAACTGGGAATCCTTGATATCGGCCGTTCGTCAGCCGCAACGTGTCGGCGTGGCCGGTTCATTGAAATTGGTGGATACAAGCGTGTTGATTGACGGACGCATTGCGGATATATGCGCAAGCGGCTTCATCGAGGGCACATTATTGATTCCCCGTTTTGTGTTGAAAGAACTCCAAAATATCGCGGACTCTTCAGATATTGTGCGGCGGGCGAAAGGGCGGCGCGGCTTGGATATTCTCAAGACGCTTCAGGATGAGAAAACGCCTATCGCCGTGAGCATTATCGAGGATGATCCCGGTAACAGCCGTGAGGTGGATGAAAAACTTATTCTCTTGGCGAAACAGTACGCCGCCAAGGTTCTGACGACTGATTTTAATCTCAATAAGGTTGCGCAGATTGACGGTGTTGTTGTCCTAAATATTAACGATCTCGCCAATGCCCTGAAACCTGCCGTGCTGCCGGATGAACTCATGGAAGTCAAACTCATCAAGGAAGGCAAAGAGCCCACCCAGGCAGTCGGATATCTTGATGACGGGACGATGGTTGTTGTGGATAATGGACGCGGCTATCTGGGCAAGAATGTGGAAGTGCTTGTTACAAGCGTATTGCAAACATCCGCCGGGCGCATGATATTCACCCGGTTTAACAGTCTCGTGTCGTGAGCGCCCAGCTGGTTATTCCCGCGGCGGGGATGGGACGGCGCCTCGGGGCGCGCATGCCGAAGGCGCTTGTTAAACTGTGTGGAAGAAATTTGATTGCGCGCGCCCTTGATCGCTTGCTGGCTGTTGAATTTGATGAGCCGATTATTGTTATTATCCCGCCGGGATATGAAAAAGAATTCACTGAAGCGTTAAGCGACATTCCCGCGGTCGTCAGCCTTGTTGAAGGCGGTGATGAGCGGCAGCATTCTGTGAGAAACGGCTTGGCCGTTCTACGCGACGACACCGATATTGTGGTTATTCATGACGCCGCAAGGCCATTTCCGCCGGTGCGCGCAGTGTGCATCGCCATTGAGGCCGCCCGTCGGTATGGCGCGGCTACTCTGGCAACGCCCGCAACGGATACCATCTTGATAGGGGACGGCGATGGATTCTTGGACTCGACGCCAGAACGGAAGCGGGTGTGGGCGTGTCAGACCCCGCAGGTGTTCCAGACCGATATAATACGCCGCGCACACGAGCGCGCAAAAAACGGGAAAGGCGGTTTTACGGACGACGCCACGCTCGCGCATGAGGCCGGGTGCCGGGTGAAACTTGTGGACGGCGGCATGATAAACATTAAAATCACTACAAAACGCGAGCTGGCTTTCGCCAGTTTTCTACTGGAACAAGGGTTGGTGTGATGCGTGTCGGCATTGGATATGACATACACAGACTTGTTGAAGACCGCCCCCTTATCCTTGGCGGCGTGACTATCCCGCATCATAAAGGACTGTTCGCACATTCCGATGGGGACGTGTTGTGTCATGCAATAAGCGATGCGTTGCTCGGGGCGGCGGGATTGCCAAACATTGGAGAAATGTTTCCCGACAGCGCCCCGTGTTATAAAGACAGCGACAGCATCGAGTTGCTTGAGATTGTTGTTGTGCGCTTGAATGACGCAGGCTACGCGCCCCTTCAGGTGGACGCCAACATTATTGCAGAGCAGCCTAAACTGCAACCTCATCTGGCCAGAATGAGTCAAAATATCGCTGAGCGCCTTGGTATTGCTCCAGATCGTGTTTCCATAAAACCCCGGACGAATGAGGGGTTGGGACCGGAAGGACGCGAAGAGGCTATCAGCGCCCATGCTGTGGCGCTTATTCAAGAAAAAGCGTGACCAGTCTCGTCACTCCGGGGTTGAAAAATGAAAAGGAATCCGCCATGCGTATCTTCGCCCTGTCTGTCATGCTGATTCTTGTGGTTATGCCTGTTTTTGCGGCGCCTGTGTCCATGAAAGCCGGAGTCGCCAAAGCGGTGATCACCAACAGCCGGCCGTTGGTCATGGTGAACGGACGGGTGTCTCAGGGCGCGCTTTATGATCTCTACACGCGTGTTCTGGTGTTAAATGACGGTGAAAGCCGTCTGGTTTTTGTTGCCAATGATCTCAACTGTCTGGATGTGGCAACGCCCATATTGCGCGAGCGCGTGCAGACGGCGCTTGGCATCGAGCCCGAGCGGCTTATCATACTGGCCACCCATAATCATAACGCGCCCATCCAGATTGTCCCCGACAATTTTGATTACGGACGGCAACTGGCAGACATCATCTTCAACGCAATAGGGGAGGCCATTGCCAACGAGCGTGGACCGGCGAAACTGTTGCTTGGTTCCGGGGAAGGCCCCGCTTTGGCGGCCATGGGTTGCGACGTTATTGACCGGGAAGTGCAGGTGCTTCAGGTAAAAGCGGGTGAAGACGCCGTCGCCATGTTGTTCACCCAGCCCACCCATCCGCTTCAGGCGGCGCGGGACATGGTGGAACCGGGACACCCCGGTTACGCCGTGATAGAAGTTGAGAGACGTATGCCCGGAGTAATGGCCATGTACGCCACTTCGGCGGGCGGCAACCAGTTTGCCGTCGCTCCAAAAGGATACCGCGTAACAGCCGCGCAATCGCGCGAGCAGGGGACTGAATATGCTGAACAACAGCGTGAATTGGCCGCGCGCGCCTTGGGCGGGCAACTGGCCGATGTGGTCATGGCGATTGCAGCGGGCGACATGCAGAACGTTACAGGACCTATTACGGTTGATCCCATTGAAATTGTGTCGCTGCCTTTGGGCAGGCCGATTTCACGGGAGGAAGCGTTGGAACTGGCGAAAAAGTTTCCGGAGAATGTTGGGTTTGTCCCTTATCCCGATGACCATCGCGGCACAAACTGGGTGCGTATGCTGCTTCGTTATTATGAAAAGGGAATACCCTTTCCAGAACGGACAACGGACATGATATGCACGGACAACACTTATTTGATTCACAAGTCAGACGAAGAGTTATTGAGCAAATACGACCGTGTCGTTCATCATAAATTCCCCTGCGTATATGAAGAAGTGGTAACTGCGAAAATTGGTCCCATGGCGTTGGTCGTTATGCAGGGTGAAGTATGCGCGCCCATTGGTATGAGAATAAAGGAAGCCGTCCGCAAAGAAACGCCAATACTGCTTTTTGCCTATGGGTGGGAGCATAACCTGTATATCCCCACACGTGAAATTGTCGAGAAAAACCTGTACCAAGCGAAAGTTATACAGATACAATACGCGTCGCCCGTTCCCTGGAGCCTTGATGTGGAAGATGAGATGGTGGATAATGTGTTGCGTCTGATTAAAAGGACAATGACGAAATAAGGCATGGACGTGACTCCCTCATGAATAAGGAAAAACTGGCCATTAACGGCGGCGCGCCAGTAACGACAAGGCCGTTTCCCGAGCCGTGGCTTGGCCCCGCCGCAATCGGCGAGGAAGAGGCGCAGGCCGTTGCGGCTGTCGTGCGCAGCGGAAAAATATTTCGCTATCTCGCCCCGGAATCCTCACAATGCGCGGCGTTGGAACGTTTATTTCGAGACTTCACCGGCTGTCGTTACACCCTCGCCGTCGGCGGCGGCACTGCGGCGCTGATTTGCGGTCTGGTCGGTCTTGGCGTCGGAGACGGTGATGAAGTCATTCTGCCGGGGTTTACGTATGTGGCCTCGCCCTCTTCAATACTGATTTGCGGGGCTGTGCCGGTGATTGCTGAAATTGACGAGTCGCTGACCATTGATCCTGTGGATGTGGAACGCAAGATAACTGCCCGCACACGCGCCATCATGCCGGTTCACATGCGGGGATTCCCCTGCAATATGGAACGAATCATGGACATTGCCCGTCGCCACAATCTTTTGGTCATCGAGGACTGCGCGCAGGCGTGCGGCGGCATGTACAAAGGAAAACCTCTGGGTGCTCTGGGTGATGTCGGTTGTTTCAGCTTGCAGCAATACAAGGTCATTACCGCCGGCGAAGGCGGCCTGGTTGCGACGAACAGCCGGAGGGTTTATGAACGCGCCGCCATTCGACACGATTCCGCCATGTGTTTCTGGGAGCCTGCCAATACGACGACAACGCCCTTCCCCGGTGAAAACTTCAGGATGAACGAAATGGAAGGCGCTCTCGCGTGCGTGCAGTTCCGCAGGATGGCGGAGATATTGTCTCGTACCCGCGCATTGCGCCGCCAAATCTATGAGGCGGTGGGGGATTGTCCCGGGATAAAAACATGCCCGTCTACTGACCCCGAAGGCGATTGCGGTATTACGGTCGCTTTGTTGTTGGACAGTGGCGACAAGGCGCGATTGTTTTGCGAGGCGTTGAAGGCGGAAGGGATACCTGCCGGCAGCGTCTATGACAAGAGCATTCCGGACCGCCACGTTTATTGCTACTGGGAATATGTGATGGAAAAGAGCTCCCATGACCGCAACGGCCGGCCCTGGAGTTCACCGCTGCATGATCAAACACGCAATTATCATCCGGATATGTGCCCGCGTACTCTCGCAATACTTGGACGCACCGTGGTAATATCCCTCTCTCAAACGTATGAAGACTGCCACGCGCGATGGATAGCGGAAGCCATACGCAAGGTGGCGACGGCTCTCGCCTAAGGCGCCTCGGAAACATCAACTAACGCGGGCTTTGCCCGCAACCCAGATTTGATTATTCTCTTTGTATGTTGTTCACGCTTCAGCGTGCGGGGTTGCGTGTATGACTCAGAGTTTGTGTGCTACTGCCGCACGCTGAAGCGTGAACAACATACCCAACTTCTTTTTCTTGATCGTGGTTTCTGGCCGATAATGTACTACCAAACACAATTGTATGAACAACATGCGGCAAACTGACAAAAAATTGTCAGCCAACCGGTGTTAAGCGCCTAACAGGAGATTTCGTTCATGTATGCTGTTGTCATGTTTATAGCCTTGGTGTTGTTTACCTTTTTCCCGTGCGTTGCCGACGATGAACGGGATTTTACCTGTTTCCAGGCCGCTGCGCCATACAGTCCCGCGTTGGATATCGGATCGGACATGGCGATTGTGTACGGGGTGAACCGTACGTTTTCGGAGCGGGTGGCGGAATGGCGCAAACAGGGCTACGCCGTGGGCATGATGACCGGTATTTCCTGGGGGGATTACGGCGATTACTACGTGACTGAGGAAGGGTTCAAAAAGGAGGAAGTGCAGACCACCAAAACAGGACGGCTCTATATGCACGGGCACAGCGAGACAGTGGGATACAATGTGCCTTCGCCCGCCTATGTGCGCTACATCAAGAAAAAAGTGGAGCCGGCGGTGGATGCCGGGGTGCGCGCCATCTTCCTCGAAGAACCGGAGTATTGGGCGGAAACCGGCTGGAGCGAGGCGTTCAAAGCGGAATGGCAGCGTTTTTATGGCGAACCCTGGGTCCCGCCGGATTCAAGCGTGGATGCCCAGTACCACGCCGGTAAATTGAAATACAATCTGTATTTTGAAGCGTTGCGCGAGGTTAAGGAGCACATCAAGGCGCGCGCCGCCGAACAGGGAAAAACAATAGAATGTCATGTGCCAACACACAGCCTTATCAACTACGCCCACTGGCGTATTGTCAGTCCCATGTCGTCATTGATGGAGTTGCAGGCCATGGACGGGTACATTGCGCAGGTGTGGACGGGCACGTCGCGCACGCCGAATGTGTACCGCGGCGTGCGTAAGGAGCGCACTTTCGAGACGGCGTTTCTTGAATACGGCCAGATGTTGAGCATGGTGCGCCCCACGGGGCGCAAGGTATGGTTTCTAGCCGACCCCATAGAAGACAACCCCAATTACAGCTGGAACAACTACAAGTACAATTACGAATGCACCATCATTGCGTCGCTGATGTGGCCGGAGGTAAGCCGCTACGAGGTGATGCCGTGGCCAAGCCGTATTTTTCAAGGCACATACCCGAAAGTGGATATGGATGCGAGCTCAGGCGAGCGCGAGGGCATTCCGGCGGAGTATGCAACACAACTCTTGGCGGTGATTAACGCGCTGAATGACATGAACCAGTCGGAAGTGACGCGCTTAAGCGGCACAGAGGGAATCGGCGTGGTAGTTTCCGATTCCATGATGTTTCAGCGCGCCGCGCCCCATCCAAGCGACAAAGACTTGGGCTCGTTTTACGGACTTGCGTTGCCGTTGGTAAAGGCGGGCATTCCCGTTGAGCCGGCACAATTGGAAACCATCACCACACCCGGCGCGTTCGATCATCATAAATTACTGTTGCTTACCTATGAAGGCCAGAAGCCGCTGCGCCCTGATTATCACGAAGCGCTGGCGGCCTGGGTGCGCGGCGGCGGTTTGCTCCTGTACGTGGATGACGGTTCCGACCCTTACCACAATGTGCGCGAGTGGTGGAACGAGCACGGCGGGAACGACGCCGTCGCAGGGGATGATTTGCTCGAACGCCTCGAGGTTGACGGCGCCCTCACGGATGTGCCGCAATCTGTGGGCGACGGTTTCGTGATGATCATCAACGCAAGCCCGCGCAAATTGCAGCAGGAAGAAAACGGCGCAAAGACCATCTGCGACGCAGTTGAAGCAATGCTGACGCGGAAAAAAATTCCCCTCGAAAAACAACATTATCTGGGCGTGAAGCGAGGCCCTTATCTGGCCGCGTCCGTGCTGGACGAGTCTGTCTCCGACGCGCCGCTGGTAATCGAGGGAAACTTCATTGACATCTTCGATCCCGTGCTGCCCGTTACGAATAAACGGGTGCTTGCCGAAAACGAGCGCGCCTTGTTGTATGACATGGACTGGCCCAAAAAGAATGGCGTGACGGCAAAAGTGTTGGCCGCCGCCGCGCGCATTCGCAACGAACAGGTCAAAGACGGCGTATTGTCTTTTACCATGCGCGGCCCGGAAAACACCACAGGCCGCGCGCGTATTCTGCTGCCCAACGCGCCGACCGCCGTCAACACCATGCCGGAAATCATGATGGAACAGGACTGGCAAGAATCAAGCGGCACGCTGTGGTTGTCCTTTCCAAATGGCGCGAAAAAAATAACGGTCACGATAGCTTTTGAGACAGCCGGTTTTTGAATCCGCCGATTTCAAAACGATAGAAAATTGCTTGAAACCGGCTGTTTTGATACACTCGATAAAGTAGACGGTTTTTTTTCAGGATGCAGGTCTTCGCGAATGCACGGTTGGCGAGGGCTTTTCAGAAACAAAGCGCATGTCGTGTATTACCTATGGGCCGGTATTCGTTCCTATTTTGTAAGCGGAGTTTGTCATGATTGAGAAGCGGTTCATTGATCTTATCGCTGCGGATGTCAATGTGAAGCCGGAGCAGGTGGCTGAAGCGGTGGCTCTTTTCGACAAGGGCGCAACCGTTCCATACGTGGCGCGTTATCGCAAAGACGCCACCGGCGGATTGAGCGAGAACAAGCTCGAGCGCATCGCGGATAGGAACGATTATTTTGTGGCGCTAACCACGCGGCGCGATGCCATTCTCGACAATATCAATAAGCAGGGAAAACTCACTGATGAGATTCGCGCGGTGTTCGAGGCGTGCGAGGACCATTTGCGCCTCGAGGATTTGAGCCTGCCTTTCAAGAAACAGCGCAACAACCGTGCGGCAATTGCGGCGAACAAAGGATTGTTGCCGCTGGCGGATTACATCTGGGCGCAGTCGCCCGTGTCGCCGCCGCCTGAAGTGTACGCGAGCACATTCGTTGTGCCGGAGCGCCAGGTCTTGTCCGAAGAAGAAGCGCTGGAAGGAGCGCGGCATATCCTGGCTGAATGCATTGCCATGAACGCCGAAATTCGCGCACAAGTAAGGCGTTGCCTGCTTGAAGAGGGGAAACTTGTCGTAAATACGACCAAGGCTAATCATGAAAGAGCGGCACGATACGCGGCTTTTGCAGATTTTGCTGAACCGTTGCAGGATGTTCCTGAAGATAAACTGCTCTTTATCCTGCGCGGTGAACGCGACGCCGTGTTGCGTGTGGAGCTGGTTGTGGATGATGAGGCGCTGATTACTTTGATTGCCCAACGCTTTGTTCGTGAATCAGGCAGCGTATATGAGCAGGAAATTCGCGCTTCGGTGGCGGACGCGTACCGGCGGTTGTTGCGCCCGGCCATAGAAGCCGAAGTTTTTGCCATGGCCCGCCGCAAAGCGGACGATGCCATGATTCAGATATGCCGTGATCAGGTGCGAAATTTGTTGCTTACCGCGCCCGTTGGACCGGCGCCGGTGATTGGCGTCTGCGCGTGGACGCCGCGCAAGCGCGCCCTAGCTGCCATAGGTCAGGCGGGCGAAGTGCTGGGACAC
>DSBB01000141.1 GCA_011046175.1 Candidatus Hydrogenedentota bacterium
GCGTACGGGCGTCCAATGAGGACAGATCGCCGCCAAACATGGCCTTTGAAGCGGCCATCGCATTGTCCAGCGCGGATTGGCCATGCACGAGCCGGGTCACTTCCTCCGCCAGCGCGCGTTGGGCGGCGCGCTCATGGGGCGCCCCTTTGATCTGCCGCTCCAATTCTTCGATTTTGTTCTTGGGCATGAAGGTGAAATAGCGCAGGTAACAGCCCGCATCCTCATCGGCCTGATTCAGCCAGAATTGATAGAATTTATACGGGGATGTGCGGTCTGCGTCCAGCCAGATATTGCCCCCTTCCGATTTGCCGAATTTAGAGCCGTCAGTTTTTGTCACGAGCGGCAGGGTAAGGCCATAGGAAGAGGCGTTGCGCAGCCTGCGGGTCAAATCCATTCCCGACACAATGTTTCCCCATTGGTCTGCGCCTCCGATCTGAAGGCGACAATCGTATTTTTCGTTCAGATACAGGAAATCATAGGACTGCAACAGGATATAAGAAAATTCGGTATACGATATACCGCGGTCGCGGTCTTCAAGTCTCATGCGCACGCTATCGCGGTTCAGCATCATGTTGATGGAAAAATGTTTTCCAATATCGCGTAAAAAATCGAGCAGCCGCGCCTCGCACAACCACTCGGCGTTATTCAGCAGTATGGCCGCGTTTTCGCCTGAGAACTCCAGAAACCGCTCCAATTGTCGGCGAATCCCGCTCACGTTACGTTCCACATCGTCGCGACTGAGCATGGTCCGTTCCCGCGTCTTGCCGCTGGGGTCGCCAATCAGCCCCGTGCCGCCGCCCACCAGCGCAATCGGCTTATGGCCATGCCGCTGAAAATGCGCCAAACCCAGAATCGGCAACAGACTCCCTATATGCAGGCTGTCGGCCGTCGGGTCAAAACCACAGTACAACGTCAGGGATTCCCTTTCCAAAACGGCGGGAATCTCATCATGCGTTATTTGCTTCACCAAGCCGCGCCATTTTAACTCTTCAAACAAAGACATATACTTTATTCCCTTTATCGTGACTTCCAATGAAGAGATAGTTCCGCCCCTTCACTACTTTATCAGACTCTTGATTTCCGGCGCAATGCGAGAAAAAATTCAAGACCGACAAAAGACAGGGGCAAGCCGTAAAGGAGCGTCCTGCCCCACCATGTTTGCGAGAAGCCCGTGAAATCCTGCCTGCGCGACCACGGCCACCACACTGCAAAGGCGCGTCCGTACAGATGATTATGGGGAACCCATCCATACATGCGCCCATCGAGGCTATGGGCGCTGTTGTCGCCCAGCAGAAAGTAATGGTCTTCCGGTATCACGGAGAATTCAGGAGCGTCGCTGACGCCATAGCGCATTTGGGGGCGGACGAGGGAGAAAAATCCGTCAAGTAATTGCAATGCGACCGGATTCACGTCATTACACAACGCCTCAACATCCTCGTCATTCAATTCGTCAAGCGTCACGTCCCTGACCGCGTCATGCAGGCGTTGCATTTCGGCATAAAGTGTTTTTACCTGCGGATGCTGCGGATTCAAACTTGGCAGCGGCTGATTCTTTTTCGCCAGAAACAGCAGTTGTTTCTTTTGTTCCAACGCATCCAGCGTTACTTCATCAGTATAGGCCAACACATCCTCGAGCGGTTCGGGCGGCGCAACGACTTCGCCGTTAATCACTATTTTTCCCTCGTTGATGCGCACCTGCTCGCCGGGCAAGCCGACAACCCGTTTAATCAAAATGGGATGTTCGGCGTTTGGATCAACAGCGCGAAACACAACAATGTCCCAGCGCCGGGGTCCCCCCCATTTCCACAAGCGCGCTGTTGTGAAAGGAATGCGTGGTCCGAACAGCCATTTGTTGACCAGCACACGGTCGCCACGGAAAAACCGCGGATCGCCAGTCAGCGTTGGTTCCATTGAACCGGACGGAATCGTATACTGATCAACCACGCAGCCCTTAATGAATAAAATGGCGGCAATGATTCCCAGCCAACCGCCTAAATTACGCCATGTCCACGGGCCGGTGACAGCTTCCACGAGACTTTTCAGGCATCGCAGCAATGACGATGCGCGTGACGTGTTCGCGCCGGACTTGCAGGCGTCTTCTTGCTCAGCCATTCTCATCCTCGTTGACCCGCAACAACGCCATGAACGCTTCCTGCGGCACTTCAACCGTGCCGATCTGTTTCATGCGTTTTTTGCCTTCTTTTTGTTTTTCCAGCAGTTTGCGCTTGCGCGTTATGTCGCCGCCGTAACATTTTGCGGTGACGTTCTTGCGGAGCGGGGAGATGGTCTCGCGCACAATGATCTTGCGATGTATGGCTGCTTGAATCGCCACCTCATATTGCTGTCGCGGAATGAGTTTGCGCAGTTTTTGTGCCAGGGCGCGTCCCAGTCTGACGGCATTCTCACGGTGGACAATCGTAGATAGCGCATCCACGGGTTCACCGTTCAGCATCAGATCAAGCTTGACAAGATTGCCGGTCTGATACCCTATAAGTTGGTATTCCAGAGAACCGTAACCGCGAGTGCAGCTCTTCAGTTTGTCGTAAAAATCAATCACGATCTCCGCCAATGGCATTCTGTAGACGGCCATACAGCGGTTGCCGTCAATGTAATCCACGCGGACATGAACGCCCCGTTTCCGTTTGCACAGTTCAATAACGGCGCTCAGATACTGTGTGGGGCACATAATATCCGCTTCGATGTAAGGCTCTTCAATGCTCTCAATTTCCGCAGGCTCGGGCATTTGAGACGCCTTTTCCATGACAATTGTCGTTCCGTCCGTCTTGTTCACCCGATACGCCACGTTTGGCATGGTGGTAACAAGGGTGAGGCCGAATTCGCGTTCCAACCTTTCCTGCACGATTTCCATGTGCAGCAAACCCAAAAAGCCAAGCCGGAAACCCAGCCCCAACGCGTCGGAACTGTCCGCATGGTACTGAAACGAATTATCGTTCAGGTGCAGTTTGTCTAGCGCGTCGCGCAGTTCCTCATAATCGGTGGCAGCGGCGGGATACAAACCGGAGAAGACAACGGGCTTCACTTCCTTGTATCCCGGCAACGGTTTGAGCGCGGGCTTGTCCGTATCCGTCACGGTGTCCCCTATCTGGGTATCCGCCAGGGTCTTGATATTGCATATGAGGTAACCCACCTCTCCGGCGGTCAGTTCCTCGCGCGGCATCGCCTGAGGATGCAGGGAACCGACCTCCGCAACTTCATGTTTCGCGTCGGTTATCATAAGCGTTACGCGCTGTCCCTTGCTTATTACGCCTTCCACAACGCGTATATAAACAATGACACCGCGATAAGAATTATAAACCGCGTCAAAAATCAGCGCGCGCAGCGGCGCGTCCACCTGTCCTCTGGGCGCGGGGATACGCTTCGCCACGGCCTCGAGCACCTCTTTTGCCCCCTGCCCCGATTTTGCGCTTACCAGCAACGCGTCGTCTGCGGGCAGTCCGACCACCTCTTCTATCTGCCGTCTTGAACCTTCAATATCAGCGGCCGGCAAATCAATCTTGTTAATCACCGGAATAATTTCAAGGTTCTGCTCGATGGCCTTGTAGGCATTGGCCAGCGTCTGTGCCTCCACTCCCTGCGCAGCGTCCACAAGCAACAACGCGCCCTCGCATGCGGCCATTGCCCTGGAAACTTCATAAGCGAAATCCACATGGCCGGGCGTGTCAATAAGATTAAGCATGTACATCATGCCGTCATCAGCCTGATACTCCATACGGACCGCGACGGACTTGATGGTAATGCCCCGTTCACGCTCGATGTCCATGGTGTCGAGGGTCTGCTCCTTCAGATTTCGCTCGTCCACCGTATGCGTGTATTCCAACAACCTGTCCGCCAATGTGGACTTGCCATGATCAATATGCGCGATTATGCAAAAATTCCGTATTCGTTCTTGGGGTATTTTCATGCTTCCGATGCCGAACCTGAATTTGGTCTGACGCCGCCCTTGACTGTGGCGGTCACACTACTACACTAAACCATCTTCCCTTGCCTGCCCCGCCTCATATAGTAACAGTGCGGCTGCCGTTTACACAAACGAACCCCTTTTGTCGGGGACGCCGGCAACTTTGACGCCGGAAAAACACGTCCGCGCCTATTCGGCAAATACGCACCGGAATCCCGTATTTTTTTGTCGCACATCGGGGAACAGACCCTTTCGGGCGCTTGTGACGATTTCATTGTTTTGCGATTCAAAACATCCGCCGCGGACGGTCTTCTGCGGAAATTTCTCCAGCGACAATCTTCCCCCGCGCTGCCGCTCGTAAGGGGCGAAGGCATCCAATGTCCATTCGTACACGTTTCCGGCGAGGTCAACGATTCCTTCCGGTGTGCGTCCTTCCTCGTGCATGGTTACAATGCTGGGCATGCCCAGATAATTTCCGAAGTTGCAACGTGTCGTGTCCGGCTGGGTGTTGCCCCACGGGTACCTGCGATTTTCGGGGCCGCGCGCGGCGAATTCCCATTGCGCTTCCGTGGGCAGTTGCTTGCCCGCCCATGCGGCATAGGCCAACGCTTCCTCCCATGTAACGCCCACCACCGGCTGGTCGGGTCCGTTAACCTGCGGGTCGCGCCAAAACCGCGGTTCCTGCGCGCCGGTGTCTTTGAGGAAGCGTTCATACTGGGCGATAGTCACCGGGTAGATATCCATCCAGAAGGGGGCGACATACATATCCGCCTCGGGCGACTCATCGGAGACGGCGTTATTGCCCATGCGAAAATAACCGCCCTCGAAGAAGACCATGCCCTCGGTCGAGGTCTTGCTTGGATAAACATTTCCCGCCGTCCTTGCGGTTCTTGCCTGGTAAGATTGGCCAAAGGCCTGCTTCAAGGCGTCATGAAAATCACGTGCCGTTTGCCATCGTTCGCCCTTGTCCTCGCGGACAGCCTTATCGGCCACAAGGCTTACGCTTGGCGCCACGTCGCTTCTTTTGATGGGCATTTCCGGGGGCAATTCCTTTGGCGTGCGCAAGGTAAGCAATTCCCGCAACACAAGTCCGGCGGTGTAGATATCAGCGCGCAGGTCAACCGGCTGATGGCGCATTTGTTCGGGCGAAGCATATACCGGTGTGCCAACGACCTTTTTTTTGCGTTGTTCATCCGTGCCGGAGTTGCCTGCCTCATTCTCTTCAACCGCTTTCGCCAGGCCAAAGTCCAGCACCTTTACCTGATTATCGTTTAGAAGTATGATGTTTTCCGGCTTGATATCCCGATGCACCACCCAGCGATGCGCATAGTCAAGCGCATCCAAGATTTGCAGCATGATGTGAACGGTCTGCTTGACGGGCACGTGCCGCCGGTTGCTACGGTAACGCATGAGAAACTCGCGAAGCGATATCCCCTTGGCATACTCCATGGACAGGTACAACACCCCGTCAACGGTAAACCCCACATCATGCACGGCAATGATATTTTCATGACGCAAGCGTCGAGCGATCTGAGCCTCCCGCAAAAACAGACGGCGGCCTTTTTCTGTTCGAAGCACCCCGCGGCGCAGGAATTTTAACGCCACATCCTCATTGACAAGCGTGTCCTCCGCTTCATAAACCACGCCCATGCCCCCGCGTCCGATGAACGACTTGATAACATAGCGTTCACCGATGCGGTCATTAGGCTTGAAATCAATGGACGCGGCGACGACAGGCACATCGCCTGCGGGCACACTTATGGGGCTGCCGCAGTTCAAACATGCGCCCTGGCGTCCCTGTACTGATTCGGGCACATGTATTTTTAAGCCGCAATGGGCACACGTTACCGGTATCATGAGGAACAAGGTAACTTGCCGGACACCCTAAAAACAAGTATGATAGCCGTGGCATCTGATTCGCGGCGGTAAAATGTACCACACAGGAGAGCGTTAAAATAATGAAAAAACGGCAAGAAGGATATGCAGCATACTGTTTCACATCCATCAGGAAAACAATACTGCTTGGTGTTGCCTTCGCACTTTTTCTGTTTAATGCCGCTGCGGATAGAGTTTATATTCGCGGGGAAATTGCGCGCGACCGCGAAGAGGCCGCCACAGTAACCCTGTACCAGGTTTCCCCGACAACCCCTCCCTCCGTACTGATTATTTTTTTAACTTACCGTAAAAATGAAATGACAATGGTCGCATCAGAAAACGGGCTGTATGCGCAGCTGACAGAGGCGCACAGGGAGAATGGTTTTACTATTTCCAACATCCATCATGACGTGATCGATGCTGACGCCAATAAGGCGTGCCTTGCCCTTGCCGTGTACAACGAAACCGGCGGCAAGGCGCTGTCACCGGGCGCGCTGCTTTCTTTTTCAACGCAGATTGCCAATGAGGTTAAAAACGTTGACAGTTTACAGATCGAAATCAATGAATCAAGCAATCGTGTCACTCTAAACGGCGCCGCATTGGCCTCCTCGGCATCCGATGCCGACGCGACCCCTTTACAAGTGTTGACAGAACCTTTACATGTTCCGGTCAGGTGCGTGATTCCGGAGCCGCCCGCGCATGTTCGCGCTTCGTGGCGCTACCATGATTACATTATCGTCACGTGGGACGCTCCCGACGGGAACACCGAATGGGAATACCAGGTATATCGAAACACGGAGGATGATACTGCCACAGCCGTCCCGCTGAGCGCGGCATGGACCCGTGAGTTGTCATTCCACGATATGCTGGACGACCTTGGCGCCGCCGTTGGTTCCGGCGGTTGCGGCTGTTCCTCGCCCAGATATTATTATTGGGTATGGGCGCGTGATCGTGTCACGCAATGTGTGAGCGATTTCAGCGCACCAGCGGCACGGGGCGGCCTATTGCCGTGGTGGATTCCGTCATTCAACTGCACCGGAACAAAACATAAATAGGACGCGCCGCCCGGCGGCACATCCATCAAGAAAACGCGGCGCAACAAGATCAAGGGCGCATATTTTTTTGTCCTTTCGCCCTCATGTAACAGTCCACCCGCAATGCAATCCGACTTGACACCGGAGGGCATATCGGGGTAGTCTGGAGCGCATAAACAAAACAGGAGCCTTTTCATCATGGACAAGTATCTGAACCGTCGGGAATTTATGAGGAGCGCCGTTGCCGGCGGCGCGACGGCGTCTTTCGCCGCTTCGCGCGCCTCGCGTGCCGCATCACCCAATGAACGCGTTGTTGTGGGGGTGGTGGGCATGAGCCGGGGGCTCAGCCTGGCGCGCACCTTTGCCGCCACGGAAGGCTTCGTTGTCAAGTACGTATGTGATGTTGACAGCGTTCGCGCCGCGAAAGGCGCGGAGGCCGTGGGAACGATGTCCGAGAAGAAACCGGAGTCCGTGGTGGATTTCCGTCGGATTCTTGATGACGTGGAAGTGGACGCGATGGTTTTCGCGTTGCCTGTTCATTGGCATGCGCCCGCCGCTATTTTGGCGTGTAAGGCGGGCAAGCATGTTTATGTGGAGAAGCCTTGCTGCCATAATCCCGCCGAGGGCGAAATGCTGGTGGCGGCGGCGCGGAAATACAAGCGATGCGTTCAAATGGGCAACCAGCGCCGGTCTTCCGAGGTAATACGCGCCGCCATCGAAAAACTTCACGCGGGCGCCATAGGTCATTGCTATTTTGTCAGGTCATGGTACGCCGCGCTGCGCGGGCCCATTGGCCGGGGCAATGAAGCGCCTGTTCCGGAGAATCTTGATTATGATCTTTGGCAGGGCCCCGCGCCGCGCCGTCCCTATCGTGACAATGTCATTCCCTACAACTGGCACTGGTTATGGCATTGGGGCACGGGTGAGCTGGGCAATAACGGCACACACGGCCTCGATCTGTGTCGCTGGGGATTGAAAGTGGATTATCCCGTGAAGGTTTGTTCCGCCGGCGGGCGTTACCGGTATGATGATGACCAGGAAACGCCGGATACCCATACTGTTACCTATGATTTTTCCGATGGCAAGACAATTACTTGGGAGGGGCTCAGCTGCAACCAGCCGGGGGCGGGCGGCAACAATTTCGGCGCGACTTTTTATGGTGAAAGGGGCAGCCTTGTTTTGGGCAGCGCAAGTTACGCGTTTCGCGACGAGCAGGGCAAAATCGTTGAGGAAAGTGACGGTGATGTGGGAGACAGCGAGCATGCCCGGAATTTCCTTGACGCAATACGCAATGGCGATTTTCTCTTGTTGCGCTCGGAAATCGAAGAGGGATACAAAAGCGCGCTGCTGAGCCATCTCGGCAATATCGCCTACCGCACCGGCACATTGCTGCAATGCGGCGAAAAGGGGCGCATCATAAGCAATCCGGCAGCGCAAGCGCTGTGGGAACGGGAATAC
>DSBB01000232.1 GCA_011046175.1 Candidatus Hydrogenedentota bacterium
ACCCCTTACATGTCGAGAAGAGGTTTTCTGGCCGCGGGCGGCCTTGCCGTTACCGCGGGCATGACGCTGAACCGCCCCGTGTTCGGCGCCAATGACCGCCTGTCCATCGGCGTCATAGGCACGGGCGACCGCGCCGGGTCGCTCATGGCCGACATCGCAAAACTGCGCGACAGCCACAACGCAGCCATTACGGCGGTATGCGATGTGTGGCGGATTAATCGTGAAAGCGCCGCGGCGCGGGTGGAACGCTGGTTTGAAAACAAGCCGTTTGCCACATCGCGCTTTCAGGAGGTGCTTGCCCGGGATGATATTGACGCGGTGGTCATTGCCACCCCCGATTTCGGGCATACCCCCATCATGATCGAAGCGCTGAAGGCAGGCAAGGACGTTTATGTGGAAAAGCCGATGGCACTGGATTTGGACAACGCCAACACCGCACTGGCGCTGGCAAGAGAGAAGGAGCGGGTGGTGCAGGTGGGCACCCAGCGCCGCAGCGAAGGGCGCTGGAAAGCGGCGCACAATTTTATCGCGGAAGGCAACCTGGGCCATGTGAGTCGCATCTCCGCTTCCAATTGCTTCAATCATCCCCGCTGGGCCCGCGATTTTTCGGACTGCAAGCAGGAAGATGTGGATTGGGAAGCCTACCTGTTCAATCGTCCCATGGTGGACTTTGATCCCAAGCTGCTGCGCCGCTGGCATCTCTATAAGATGTGCACCAACGGCATTTCGGGCTTGTGGATGGTGCATCTTATTGACGCCGCCAACATTGTCATGGGCGCCACGTATCCGGACAGCGCCGTAGCGCACGGCGGGTTGTACGTGTGGAAAGACGGCCGGGAGCACAACGACGTGTTCCATGCCTTGATTGATTTCCCCGAAGGATTCCTGTTCGACTGGTCCATGAGCCTCACCAATGCGGCCGGCAGCCGTTACAACATCCACGGCCGGTATGGCACCATGAATCTGGATGCCCTCACCTATAGCGGCGAGGGCGGCGAACAAGGCAAGGCCATCGAAGCCGGGAAATTGACGCCGGAACCCGACCAGAACCACATGGCGAATTGGCTGGAATGCATCCGCAGCAGGCAACGTCCCAATGCGGATATCGAGTTTGGATTCCAGCATTCCGTGGCCACCATCATGGCCGCCGAAGCGCTACACACAGGACAACGCCAACGCTACGACCGGGAGAACCGACGCATTTATGCGGGATAAAAAACAACTGCGGCGCCGGTCAACAGATTCGATGTGTGGTAAGCAGCGGCCCCTTTCTGGGCACGGAGCCGGAAATGTGTATATGAAATACGGCTGTTTTCATATTTCCTTGAGTATGATGGCCATTGCTTTGTGGGCGGCCCATCCCGGCATTGCCCGCGGCCAAAACGACGAGCATCGCGAGTACTTGTCTGTTATGGAACTCGGCGCATCCGACTTGGGTTCGGGGTTGCCGGAAGGCTGGCGTATCACCGACGGAAGCGGCGCTGAAGCGGCGGAAGCAAACGGGAACCTGTGGCGGGTGGAACCGGACAGCAACGGCAACGCGGCGATTTGTTTAACGCCCGAGGCGCAGCCCCTTTCCCTGGTTTCGCCGCCTGTGCCTATGGAAGAAGGCTGCGCCGCACTCTCCGGCGTGGTCATTGGCAATGGCGATAACGAAGTTTCCGCGTCGTTGCAATGGTTGTCAAAGGATGAAGTTGTGGCAACGGTTCCCCTGCGCGAGCCGCCCGTAAGCGATGCGCGCCGCCGCCGCTTCAACCTTGCCGAGTCGCCAAGGCCCGAAACCGCCGATGGCGCGCGCCTGCTGGTGACGGCAGCCCCAACGGAAGGCGCAACATTCTGCTGCACCGCAGTCAGGTTAACGGGCATGTTTGCCGCTCCACGGGAAGTCAGCCTTTTTTATAACAAGATCGGATATGAGCAGGTGGCGCCCAAATTTTTCACGGTGCAAGCGAATTTCCCCGCGGAACGGGCGGTCTTCTCGCTGACAGACCCGTTGGGACTCCGCGTTTTCAGCGGAACGCTCTCGCCGGGGAAAACCGTCAAGGGCGCAAACGGGGTGTCCTGGGAAGGATATTATTATCAAGGCAATTTTTCTTTCTTCGAAGAAGAGGGCGACTATACGCTGACCGTCGAACTCGACCAGTGCGAACCGGTAAGTGCGGATATCCGCGTCGGCTTCAACCTGCTCTGGCATGAAGCGTTCGCGCTTGCTTTGGCGCCATTCAGACAATTGCGCGTTGAGAATGACGATGACGACAAATTGCGCTTGTGGCGCCCGGCCTTTCTGGGAGGCGTTTCTGACGCCGCGTTGTTATGGGATATTGTGCGTTCCTGTTGCATCGTGCGATTACACGCACAGACGGATGCATTTGTGCCCTTGCGCGAAGAGGCCCTTTATGGCCTCGAACGTATGGCGCGGTGGCTCGATAACGGAAACAGTGGCGTCAATCAAGATGAACAAGCCTTGCATGCGGCGATCATGGCCTGCGGCGCCCGTTTGTTCCCGAAATCCGGCCTTGTCATGGCCGCGGCGCGACGGCTGACCGAAACGATCATGACAAGCGGGCAAAAGGGGATGTTGCCCTTTTCCGCCGTAATGGATATGTACGAAGCCACAAAAGAGTCCCGATACCTCGAACATGGACGGCGGATTTTCCCGGGCATTTCCACCGAATATATTGATCCGTTGCTTATTTTTGAAAGCTATACCGACACAATGATCACCATCCCCTTGAGCAACCATTTGGGGGGGCTCGCCGACCGTATTGTCGGCGCCGCCGACAACCCCTTCGGCCTTGCCATGGAAAACGGCGGGTTCTTTTTATGGGAGACGGAAACGGACGACCCGCTCAGGGGTAACAATGCGCGTCTGTTGAGCATTGTCGAGGTTATGGCGCAAGCGTGCCGGTACGCGGCAAAGCCGGAATACACAACCTTCGTTTACAATCAATTCAATTGGATAATGGGAAACAATCCGTATGGCGTCTGTTTGATCGTCGGCCTTTGTGAACCGGATGCGCCGTTCCTTGTTTTGCCGGAAAACGCAACTCTCGAGCAACCCTATGGCGCTGTGCTGCATGGCGTGGGACCGGTTGCGCCCGATACGGACAGGCCATTCTTTGGAGCGAACAAAAATGAGGCGGCTGAAAGCACCCATGGATTCTCGTTATACAATAACGCCCGTTATATCAGCGCAATGGCGCATCTGAAACGGATACCCGTGGCGCCGCCTTTGAAACAACGACTGTAATGTTTCCAAATGACAGGGGAACACCGCGCACGCCGGGCGGACAAGGCCGGTCGGTGAAATATTCGGGTTAGTCCAACAAAGGACGCCCATGAAGCTTTCGCTTCCACCGCAAACGAGGAAAATGCGGCTGTGTGTTTGGGTATGGGACGTATGGGAGATTGAATCAGCGCCGTGAATTTTCAGAGCCTGAACGTTCGAGCAATCCTTGTATAACCGAATATACGGCATCGGCGGAAATATCCTGTAGACAACGATTGTCGGAACAAGGCGACAGGCGGTAGTTCATGGGAGAGTAGCAAGGGCTGCATGCCAGCCCCAAATACATTACGCGCAATCTTTCGGATAAGGGGCTGTAAAGCAGGGGCGTTTCCGGCCCGAACAATACAACGCCCGCAATATCCGTGAGCGCGGCAAAATGAGCGGGGCCGCTGTCTGAACTTACTAAAATATCGCATCGGGTCATCAACACAACCAGTGAACGTAATGTCAGTTTCCCCGCCAGGCTGAATGCGCGCGCGGCGTCTATGGATTTTGCCATGTTTTGGCAAAGGCCGCGCTCGTGGTCCAGTCCGGTGATAAGTATGCGGCCTTCCGGCCATGTGTCAAGCAGGCGGCGGCCCAGCTCGACATATCGCGCGTCGGGCCACTTGCGCGACGGCAATTCATCCTGACATTTGGGGTTAAAGAGGAAAAGAGGGTACGGTTTTTGTCCCGGCGCCTCGAAGGACAGGGTTTTCTTGAGCAGCCCGTCCACTTGCTCTGCCGTATCCCCGTCGGGGATCAGACGCGGCGGCGTACAAGGCGGCGACTGCGGGGTTTCTTTGAGCAGGGGCGCTTCGCGGGGCGCCGCAAAAGCGGCGCGCACAAACACGTCAAACGCCTGCGCGGTATGCAGGTAGGGGTTAAACTGGACGCGATGGGTTACAAGGCCGCCGCGATAGGGGCCTTCCATGTTGAAGCGATGCAGTCCCACACGCCGCCGCGCGCCGCTGAGCCAGGCGATTATAATGGAAATGCGGGCAAATATTTCCAAATCAACGGCCGTGTCAATGCGCAACCGGCGCATGCGTATAATGGCGGCAATCATGTCCACGCAAAACGCCGGGAAACTGCTGTCCCGCGCTGTAATCACGTTTTCTTCGGGGACCACATTCAGGATTTCCACAATTTCCCGGTTCTTCTGGAACACAAAGAAGAATACGTTTTCCCGGCCCACCTGTTCCACAGCGCGCATAACCGCGCCATAAGCCAGAATGATGGCGCCTTGTTCCACAGGCTTGATGAAGATAACGCGTTTGACCGGCGGCAGCGTCGCCGCGTCCGGGCGCAAAATGCGGCAAATCTTTTCGACGATGGTCAGGAAAAAACATATAACCACCCCGAGACGGCGGTCTATAAAACGTTCCAGCCGGCTGTTCAAATCAGTGCGCTCCCAATGCGTTTTCCGTCTGTTGCTTCTTTATTTTCTTGAAGACTTCGATATTGTAATAGTCCTCTTTGGTCAGATCGCCATAGTCCGCGTAATGCGCGAACAGGCTGTCCACAATGTCCGCAATGGCGCAATCGGGGCGGAAGTGGAGCTGCGTATTCGCCTTTGCGCAGTCTACTTTGTAATTGCGGAAGTCCGGCGTGTTTCTGGTTTCAATGTCAATCGCCTTGCCGGTGTGTTTTTCGACGGCCTTTTTCACTTCTTCGGCGACCTGTCCCACGGTGAAATTATCGTATGCGATGTTGTAAACGCCGCTTAATTCCGGTTCGGCGCGCACGGCGCACACAAAAGCCTTTGCCGTGTCGCGCACGTCAATAATGGGCCGCCAGATGGCGGGGTTGTTCACCACAATGCGGCCGTCGGTCATTGCTGATTTGAACATGGTGTTGACAATCAAGTCAAAACGCATGCGCGGGCTGTGTCCGTTCACGGTGCCCTGACGCAGGGCAATGGTTGAAAAGCCCTCTTGTTCTTGTTGCAGCACGCCGCGCTCGCCCACCGTTTTTGAAATCCCATAGGGATAAGAGCAAAACACGGGCGCGTCTTCGTCATAAAGCCGGTTCTCGGTGTATCCGTAAATGGAACAGGAAGACGCGTAGATAAACCGTTTTACGCCCGCTTTTTGCGCGCAGAACGCCAGATACGGCGGCAGCGCGCCGTTTTGCACAAAATTCATGACGGGGTCGTATTCCGCCATGGGATCGTTGCTTAATCCGGCCAGGAATATCACCTGATCGTAACCGGCCAAATCTGTCGCGTCCAGGGAGAACAAGTCACGCTTCGTGGCGGATATGCCTCGCGGCAGATGGTTGCCGAACCACATCAGGTCTATCACGTCCACCTGGCAGCCGTGTTCGTGCAGCAAGGGCGCAAGCACAGAACCGATATATCCCGCGCCGCCCGCAACAAGTATTTTCATGTTATAACTCCATCATGGTGGTTTTTCAGGATGATTGCCTGCCGGGCGCCCGGCAGCGATGCACTATTATGCAACAAAAACACCCCGAAAAGCATGGGCGCGGGGATTTTCCTTGCCGTTGGCGGCTGTATGCCGCTGTTTGGCCGGGTGAATTGCTTTGTCGCTTGGGTACCTGCTACTATTTTTGAAGATGTCAAGGTACGGTGTCCATGTGCGCCGCACACCAATAAGGTTGAAAACAAGAAAGGGAAAGCCGTGAACCGCAGAGAGTTTATGATGACCGCCGGGATTGCCGCCGCAGCCGGAACGCTGTTTGGCGCCGCCCAATCCGCCCACGCCGGAGAATTCACTGGAAAAATCAAAAAGGCCGTCAAATACGGCATGATCGGCGAGGGCAAGACGCCGCTCGACAAATTAACCCTGCTCAAAGACTTGGGATACGACGGGGTGGAGCCGAATTTCGGCGAGGTGGACATGGCGGAACTCGCCAAGGCAAGCGAATCCACCGGACTGCCCGTGCATGGCGTCGTGAAGGGCTGGTCCTTTGACGACATCAACACCTGCATTGATCAGGCGAAGGAAATCGGCGCCTCTTCCGTGCTTATTGTGGCGGGCAAGGTGGACGAAAACATGCCCTATGAGCGCAACTACATCGAGACGCAGGAGAAGATGAAACGCGCGGGCGAACACGCCGCAAAACGGGAAATTCACCTGCTCGTCGAAAATGTGTGGAACAATTTCCTGTTGAGTCCCCTCGAAAAGGCGCGTTACATAGACGAGATTGACAATCCATGGGTGGGTTCTTATTTCGACGTGGGCAATGTCGCCCGATACGGCTGGCCGGAACACTGGATTCCCGTGCTGGGCAAGCGCATCGTCAAACTGGACATCAAGGAATACAGCACCAAGATCATGAACGACGAAGGGCTGTGGAAGGGCTTCAAGGTCGAGATAGGCGAAGGCACCATCAACTGGGCGGCAGTGCGGCGCGAACTGGCGGCAATAGAGTATGCCGGCTGGGCGACGGCGGAAGTGGGCGGCGGCGACAGAAAACGGCTCGCCGATATTGCCGCGCGCATGGATAACGTGCTGGACTTATAACAACTGACAGGGTTGCGAATCGCAATTATCCCGCAAGCATAACAGGTTGAAGCCGATGCATGCCCAAAAGCAACCGTCATTCCCGCTTTCACGGGAATGACGGGGACTTGATGTTATTTGGGCATATTGTGCGACCTGCTGGACAGATACTGCGAATCAACGTCATTGAGCAAGTCGGAATAACGAGAAGCGACGTGTGACATGCCGTTACGATTGTCAAACAAACCGGAAATACAGCTGGCGCAAGAATGGATTGCGCGGCTGCATGACTGGATTAAACGCAACGGGTTGATAGGATACGACCCGTTTGACGCGCGGGCGCACCCGCTGTTGCGCGCCGTCGAGAACAAACCCAGACTCAGAAAACTGTCCGTGCTGGCCTGCGACCTGTTCCCGAAACTGTCGCGGAGGCTCTTGCGCATCACGCCGACGCTGAACCCGCAAGCGCTTGCCCTCGTCGGCATGGGCTGCATGCGCCTGCATCAGATCACAGGCGACCCAATCTTCATGGACAACGGGTTGGACCGGTTGCGCCAACTGCGGGAATGCGCCCTGCGCGGTCATCAAGGCCTGTGCTGGGGCTACCCCTTCGCGCGGGGCGGACGCGCCTACGAAACCCCCGCCAACACGCCCGCCGCCGTGCCGACCGCCATTGCGGGACAGGCCTTCCTGCTCGCCCACGAAATCACGGGCGACGCGGCGCACCTCAGTGCGGCGCGGCAAATCGCCGAATTCTTCCTGCATGAACTGCCCCGCATTGAAACCGCCGACGAAAACGCATGGTGTTTTGCCCATACCATGACCGACCGCCGCCGCATCCACCACGCAAACCTGTCGGTGGTGGAACATGTCCTCCGCGCCGCCGCGCGCGCGGACAACGAGGACTGGCCCAAACAGGCCGCGCCCGCGCTGCGGTTCTCCATCGCCGCGCAACACAACGACGGCGCATGGTCCTACGGCGAGCACGCGCCGGGCGACCCATTCGAGGCAAAATTGCTGCGCCACATTGACCACCATCATACCGGCGCCACACTGCGCGCGCTACGCGCCATCCACGACATTGCGCCCGACGCCGCCCTCGAAACCGCGCTCGAAAAGGGCGTCCGATACTACCGCAGACTCATCCGGCCCGACGGACGCCCCCTCAAAGGGCGCGTACCCTGGCCGGTGGACATACGCGCCTGCGCCGAAGGCATTATGTGTCCCGTCATGCTTGGCGAGTTCATGCCCGGAGGCAACGCGGCGGCGCTCCTCGTGCTGCGCTGGACCCATCGCCGCCTGCGCGACACCGCCACCGGAGCGCCTTGGCACCGCAAATACCCCTTCCACACCGCCCGCATGACCTATCCCCGCTGGAACGTCGCATGGCTCTACCGCGCCCTCGCAGAATACCTCTACCACCGGCGCGAGGAGATATGAAAAAAAAGACATGTTTCCGACATCCGGAAACACAAAATGATATAATAGAAACGCATCGAGACATGTAACACAC
>DSBB01000499.1 GCA_011046175.1 Candidatus Hydrogenedentota bacterium
CCGGTACGACAAGTCGGAAGCCGTCACGGAATACACGTTGTATCGCGACTTGGATTACATTGAATGCGCCATGCGCGTGAATTGGCAGCAACAATATCAGACGTTGAAACTGGGATTTGAAACAAACATTGAAAATGGGGTCGCCGCCTATGACGCGCCCTACGGGTTTCACGAGCGCGGCACGGACGGCGGCGAAGAGCCGGGGCAACAGTGGCTGGATTTGATGGGAACCCTCGAGGGGCGCCCCTACGGCGTTGCGTTGCTGAACGACTGCAAGTACGGGTTTGACGTGCGCGACGCAACCATGCGCGTCACGTTGCTGCGCAGTCCGGCCTATGCGCACCATGACAACGGCCGCTTCGACGCCGACGCGCGTTGGCCGATCATGGATCAGGGATGGCACAAGATGAAGTTCGCGCTGGCGCCCCACGCCTGCGACTGGCGCGACGCGCGCGTGGTCAAACGCGCCTGGGAACTGAACGCGCCGCCGGTGGTGCATATGGAATCGGCGCATCTGGGCGATCATAGACTACAGGCGGGACTGGTGGGAACGGAATCCGAGAACGTGCTGATAAGTGTCGTAAAATGCAGCGAAGACGGCGAAGATATCATCATCCGGGGCTATGAAACAGCGGGACGCGCCGCGGAAACGCGGTTGCACTTTCCCTACTTCGACAAATCCTTTGACGTGCTGTTCGCGCCCCACGAAATCAAGACGCTGCGCATCAACAAGGACGCGTGGATCATTCGCGAAGTAAATTTGCTTGAAGAGTAACGACAGGAGAGATTGTCATCAGTATCATCCCATTTCCACGGAGGCAAATTATGCGGATCGTACGGGTGGAGGAAATCTGTCTGGATATCCTGCGACGGGCGGAGAACCCGCTGACGCCGGTGAGCCTTATTTACCGGAAGTGCGTCGAAAAGGAAGGCGCCGCGGCGTTGACTGAAGAGGCGTTGCTGCAATTTCTGCGCGGGCACGGCGACATTGTCGTTGTTGAGGGCGTTGCCGACGGCGCGCCGGTGGAGGAGAAGGCGTTCAATGAGGCGGGCATTATGATGGGCCCCCGCGCCATACTGAAAAGCCGTGTGCCTACCCCCGATGAATTGAAGAAAATGTTTCGCATGCAGCTGGAAATCATGCGTGACAATTTGGCGCAGGCATTGAAACTGGCGAAAGAGGCCGAAAACGGAAAGGCCGTCCATGAAATAGAAACGGTGCTTGAAAAAGCCGACATTCTTGAGGAGCGTATGGAGGACCTGTAAGGGACAGCCTATTCGTCTGACGCCGGACTGTTCCAAGACTTGATCTTTCGCCAGAGCGTGTTTCTCCCGATGCCGAGAGTTTGCGCCGCTTTCACCTGATTGCCCTTGCAGGCGCGCAATACGCTTTCAATGTGGTTTTTTTCTATTTCGGCGAGAGGAATAAGTTTGTCGGGCGTCTTGTGATCCTGTTCTTTTTCCCGCATCGCGCGCGATGTCATGAGCGGCGCTTCGCCCGGCTGCAAAGGAAGCAGGATATATCCGTAGACCCCCTGGTGCATGGCGCTGATGGCGTCGGGAACGCCGGACGGCGGCGTAAGCACAAGCGCCTGCGAATCGTCCGCCGCCGCCAGCGCCGCTTCGGGTGAATCCGCAATCGTTACCTCGCCGCCTTTCATGACCACTTCATGACCCTCCGCTTGCAGCATCAATTCAACAGTGAGTTTGAGCCCCGGATCGCTTATGTCCAAAACAACACGTGCCATATATCGCCTTTCCGCTTTTTCGGCTCTATGAGCGCGACACAGCTTACCATTTTCCGGCTTGCTGCGCCAAGCCGCGCCGCATTAACAACGGAAGGGCGCAACGTGGTAGTATGTTGTTTATGTCGAAGTGTCTCGAAAGCACAGCAACATCGCTCGCGCTGAACAAGAACGTCGTGGTGGTTATTCCCTGCTTCAACGGCGGTGAACGCCTGCGCGGCGCGGTGCAGGGCGCGCTCGCGCGGGTTGACCGCGTGATAGTGGTGGATGACGGCAGCACGGACGGCTGCATGGAAAGCATAAGGGATACGCAGGCGCAGATTATCCGCTTTCAACGGAACAAAGGCAAGGGACATGCGCTGATCGCCGGGACGCGCGCCGCGCTTGAACTGCCGGACGCGCGGGTGATTGCGCTGATGGATGCGGACGGCCAGCATGACCCGGCGGAATTGACGGGATTGTTCGCGAGATTTATGGAAGAGCGGGCGGATTTGCTTATTGGCGCGCGCGCCTTTGACCGGCGGCATGTGCCGTGGCGCAGCCGGGTCGGCAACAAGGTTACGGTGTGGGTCATGGCGCGGTTATGCGGGGTGAATCTTCCGGATACGCAATGCGGATTCCGCCTGTTGTCGCATCGTTTTGCCAGCCGGTTTGTGGAACATGTCCCCGGCGGGCGCTACGAAACGGAAATGAGGATGTTGCTGCTGGCCGTAAATGAAGACTACCGGGTTGTGTCCGCGCCGATTGCCACCTTGTATGAGCCGGGCAATCCAAGCTCCCATTTCAGGAAAGTGCGTGATTCGCTGCGCATATACCGGACACTGGCGCAGGTTTTTTTCGCGCGCAACCAAGACCAATGGTAACGCGGCGCCGGAAGGATTGCGTTTTTAACAACGGTCCATAGGGCGAAGCGACAAGTTCAGTTGCAGTTCAGGAAAGCATGGATGACAATGAGCCGGACAGCATGGACAGCGGCTATTATCGCGCTCGCGCTGGTGACGCCCGCCGCGCGCGCCAACCCGCTTGGCTTGTCCATGACTCGGATTCATGACGACGCATACGCACCGGGCGTGCCCGTGACGGTCGAAGTGGTCATCGAGGCGGCTGCCGGGGGGGATGTCAAGGCGTTGGGATTGTACGAAACGCTTCCCGACGGTTGGCGGTTCGAGTCGGTTTACGCGAACGACAATCAGTTGCCTGCAATCGTGCCGCCGCCGGGCGCGGGGCCGCAGCTGGAATTTGCGTGGATAACGGCGCCGCCAATGCCCTGCGTCCTTTTCTACAGCGTGACGCCGCCGGAAAATGCGTGGGGCATGAAAGAAATTCGCGGGGTCATGGAATACCGCATCGAGGAGGGACCGTATTTATTGCCGGAAGTCGTAACCGTGCTTCACGGCCCCGGGGAACCGGCGCCCTCCCTGATCCTGCGCGGTGGAGAAGTCATGGCCGTGCCGGTGGGCGGCGCATGGGAAGACCCCGGATGTGTGGCGCTCGATGCGGACGGCAGGGACATATCAAATCGGATTGTGGTGTCGGGCGAGGTGGAGACGGACAGGACCGGCGTTTATCGCATACGCTACGGCATTACCTATGAATCGGGTGAAAAAAAGGTCGAAACGGAGCGCATCGTGCGCGTGGTGGCCGTGGAAGAGGAGGCGCCTCCAGGCGAGCCTTCGCTACAGGAGCAGGCGCGCTATGTTCCCGGCGGCGGCATTGAAAGGAATTTCCGCCACCTAACCGAAGTGGTGGCCGACGAAGCGCCGCGCGGGCGCCCGGAAACAGGGCGGGGAGAAAACAATGAAGTTCGCGATTTTCTTAAACGCTTGTCGTTTCCGGATTTGAGCGCCTACCGCCCGCTGCTTTCGTCAATGCAGGAAGAAACAGAGCGGAACGCGGACGCCGTGTTTCAGGAAGAAGGCGAGATGGAAAACAAAGCGGAATCGCCGGACGCGATTACGCCGGCAAAAACAGGCATAGCAGTGGAACATGAACAAGGGGCGGGCGCGAGGAAGCCAACGGAAGAAGCGCCCGCGCCTGAAATGGATGAAGCGAAGAGCAGGCGTGCGGGGCGTTTTTGGCTCCCTGTCATGGCATGTGCGGTTCTTGCGGGTTTGGGCGCGGGAATATGGAGCATTCGTTTGTCAAGCGTAAGAAAGAAAAGGCGCAAACACTGAAAACGTTTCTCCCGGCCAGAGAGAATAAACCGCCCCCGCAGCACACAATTCGTTGCGACGCCTGCGTCAGGATAGTGCCCGCTGATATGTCGCGCAGACAGGCCTAATCGCCCGCATATTCGTTCTCATACCATTCGCGCCAGTGGGCCGCATACCGTTGAATCCACTCCATAACCGCCGTGCCGCCCAAATCGCGGCGCGCCCGTTCCGATTGAATCCACTTGTACCGGTTGATTTCGTCACGCTGCATGGCCAGCATCTTGCGCTGCCTATCTTCACGCCAGGATTGCGCGTAGTGTTCAAGCCAGTCCTGCGCCGCCTCTTCAAAAGAGACCTCATGGCCGCGTTCTATGGACATAAAATATTTATGCCGCTCGATCTCACGAACTTCGGCCTTTTTCAAGCAGCGCACCGTATTCCGGTAGTTCTGGTATGAGTCCTGTTCTTGTGATTCTGCTATAGCTGTCATCTTCATCATCTCCATAACCGGGTATGTATGGGACAGCATTGTAACGGCTGTTCACACAAAAGTCAACTAAATTTTATGATAACTTAATTTTCATTTATTACACACCAGACATTGTTTTAACATATCTGGCGAAAAATGTCAAGTAATTACCTGGCAATTACCGGCCTTTATTCATGGCCACTATATATAGTACACCTGAAAACAGAATGTGTTGCGTATTCACAACCCAACCATACCTGAAACCTGCATTATGTAAAACAATAACAGTTGGCCTTGCATTCCCGAATTTCAATAAAGTCGGGAAAAACCGGCTTCGCGGCAATGATTGTCTGTCAAGCGGCCACGACGTTCTGCTCTCATAATGATTATACCATATAGCAAACCGTTATCCATCGCAGTGGACGCTCGAAAACGGCGCTTTCGCTTCGACGCCCGCGATGATGCCCCCGCAAAAACGTGTCAGATCAACCAAAAGCAGTAGCCTTGTGTTGTCAGTTCGGTTTTGAGCGCTATTGCCTTGGGCGTCCTTTCCTTGCTTTTTCGGGTTGGGCTGCGCGAGTCGAACGAACGGCCCTGAGCGCTCTTTTCGTTTGCCACAATTTTTTTGCTATGCTGATTTGCATCATGAACGATACTGCGGCCATAGTTCTTGCCACTGCAAATGCGCGGTACAGCCACTGCGCATTCGGGCTGAAGCGCTTGTGGGCCGCGTTGGGCGACCAGCGCCGGCACGCGCGGGTCGTAGAATTTACGCTGCGGCAGGAGGCCCGGGAAATAGCGGACGCCCTTCTCGCCATGAAACCGCGCGTCCTCGGGTTCGGCGTGTATATCTGGAACGTGGAACTGCTGACCCGTGTCATTCGCATCATTCGCGACGCCGCGCCCGACATTTTCCTTGTGCTTGGCGGACCGGAGATGGTTGACCCGGCTGACGCCGCTTCCTTGGAAGCGGATTATGTAATTATCGGAGAAGGCGAACACTCTTTTGCGTCGTTGGCGGCGCGGCTGCTGGCGGACGCGCCGCCCGCAAAAAAGATAATTGAAGCGGCGCCGCCCAACCTCGACACGCTGCCCGAACCGTATGACGCCTACACGGATGAAGATATCCGGCATCGGGTCATTTATGTGGAAAGCGCGCGCGGATGCCCCTACCGATGCGCCTTCTGCCTGTCCGCGCGGGATGAACAAGTGCGTTATTTCCCCTTGGAGCCCTTTCTGGCAAGCATGAACAGGTTGTTGCAGAGAGGAGCGCGCCGCTTCAAATTTACAGACCGAACCTTCAATATCAAAGAGGAGCGCGTGCTTGCCGTCCTTGATTTTTTTCTGCGGCAGCCCTACCCGGACATGCAGCTGCATTTTGAAATTATGCCGGACCGGGTGTCGGCGGGAATGTTTGAAAAGATGGCCATGTTCAGCCCGAACGCGCTCCACCTCGAAGTGGGCATACAAAGCGTGTCCGCGCAAACGCAACGCAACATCAACCGTAATCAGGATGTTGAAGCCGCCATGGAAACCATTCGCCGGCTGCGCAACCATACGGGCGCGACGCTCCATGCAGACCTGATTGTGGGATTGCCCGGCGACACAAAAGACGTCATTGGCAGGGGCTTCGACATGCTTGTGGCGGCGCAGGCGCAGGAAATACAGGTGGGACTGCTCAAGCGCCTTAAGGGAACCGCCATTGCGGGAGAACTTGGACGGAACATCCGTTTTGACGCGCGTCCGCCTTATGAGGTGCTGGAAACGCCCACGCTGACAAGCCACGACATACGACAGTTCAAACGCTTTTCCCGCTATTTTGACTTGTACTACAACAAAAGGAACTTTTCCGAGACGCTGCCGCTGTTGTGGGAAAGCGCGGACAGACCCTTCACGGCCTTCAGTGCGTTGGCGGACTATGTGTGGGAACGGGAGCAAAAAACCCATCACCTGCCGCTTGTCCGGCTCGCCGAACATCTCTATCGCCACCTCGTCGCGCAAAGCGTTCGCAGCCCTGCGGTTCTTGCCCGCGCCATAGAGGGGGACTTTCGCCGCCTGAAGGGACGTCGCGATAAACTGCCCTTCCTGTCGCAATGACGACTGAACATGATAATGCGTGGTCATACCCGTTTCATGCATGGTATACTCTTTTTCCGGATATGGTGACTGTTTTTTTCCCGCAAGCGGGAGTAACCACCTTTGAAAGGGAATGCCATGATACGCAGCCATTCTGAAATGGAAGTGGAAGTGCGGGAAAACATGCGCGGCGGCGAAGGCAGCGTCACTTTCCGGCACATGTTCCGCGAGGCGGACTTCACCGCGCCGGTGCGTCTTTGCGCCCGGTTGACTATTCCGCCCGGCGCGGGCATCGGCTCACACCAGCATCTTGCTGAAGACGAGATATACATAATCCTGCGGGGTTCAGGGATTCTGGATGACGGCGCGACGCAAACCCGCGTAACGGCGGGCGACGCCGTATTGACTGGCAACGGAGAATCCCACGCCATACGCAATGACGGCGATGAGCCGTTGGAGTTGGCGGCGGTCATTACCCGCTATGTCGCGCGGGAGCAGTCGTGAGCTCTTTGCCAAACACGCTGATCCTGCCGCCCGAAACACGAACGGGCGCGGGAGAAGCGCTGCGGCTGCTGGACGCGTGCGCCGGATTCGGTATGCGCGGAGTGCTTGTATGCGGCGCGTCGCTGGAGCGGAGCGGACGCCTTCGCGTCATGCTTGACGCTTGCGAAACCAACGTTAACGTCCGTGTGTGGACGCATCCGGGCGGCGAGCCGACACTGGAACAACTGGACGCGTTGCTTGCCGATGCGCGCGAACACAACCCACACTGGGTGGCCGCCGTTGGCGGCGGCAGCGTTATGGACATCGCCAAGGCGTGCGCGGGGCTGCTTCGCGCGCCGGCGCCGGCGGTCGCGTATCATGACGGCGCGTCCATCCCGGCGTCGAACACCCCGTTCATTGCGGCGCCCACCACGGCGGGAACGGGTTCTGAAGCGACCATCGTATCCGTGCTGACCAATGCCGCGACGGAAGTCAAAAAATCCATCCGGCATCCTTCGTTCATGGCGCGATTGGTCATACTTGATCCGACCTTGCTGGACGGATGCCCGCCGGAGGTGATTGCCGCGTCAGGCATGGACGCGTTGACCCAGGCCATTGAATCTTATTGCAGCAACGGCGCAACTTGGTTCACTGACGCGCTTGCGCTCAAAGCGGTGGCGCTCATTCACGCCAGTATCGAGGCCGTGTACTCGGGCGACGCCGCAAAACAGGCGGACTTGTTGGTCGGCAGTTATCTGGCGGGGGTGGCGTTGTCCAATGCGCGGCTTGGCATTGTGCATGGGCTGGCCCATCCACTGGGCGCGCGCTTCCATGTTCCCCACGGACTGGCCTGCGCCGTAGGCCTGCCGCTTGCGCTGGATTTCAACCGCGAGGCCGTGCCTGAAAAATACGCGCGACTCAGCCGCGCGGTAGGCATGGACATCGGCGAGTACGCGCGCCTGTTGCTGACGCGCCTGAACCTGCGTTCACCTTTCCACGGACAACCATTGGACGATATTGACGCAATCATTGAGGAAGCTCTTGCCTCCGGCTCGACCAAGGCGAATCCGCGCAGGGTATGCGCTGAGGATGCGGCGCGCCTGCTACGAAGGCTGTTCGCCCCGGCAAACACCCCCCCACAATAAAGGACGCCTTCCCATGATAGTATTGGCCGCAGTCGTACTGGCATTCGCGGGACTTTCCGGCGAAGCGCCTCTCGACGGGGAAATACAGG
>DSBB01000248.1 GCA_011046175.1 Candidatus Hydrogenedentota bacterium
AATCCGGATGTGGGCGTATGCAACGTAATCATTGACCATTGCTCGGTATCATGGGCGCTGGACGAGGGCATGAGCATTTGGGGGAACACCATCGCCGACGTTACGTTCAGCCGCTGCATTATCGCCGAAAACTTGTCGCGGTCGCTCCATCCCGAAGGGGAACATTCGAAAGGGCTGTTGGTGGGCGATAATGCGCGCCGCATCGCCGTGGTGGGAAATCTGTTCGCCCATAATATGGAACGCAACCCTTTCATCAAGGGGAATGTCAGCGCGCTCATCGCGCATAATGTCATCTACAACCCCGGTACCGCCGCCATCCATTTTGGCGATGTCGAAGGTTCCGGCCCCTCGCTCGGGACAGTCATCGGCAACGTCTTGGTCCCGGGGCCGGACACGCGGCGGTTGCTGCCGCTGGTACGCCTGCAAATGGACATGCATCCGGAAACACGCGTCTATGCCTTGAACAATGACGCCGGGGGACGCGCCCTTAAAAGAACGCTCCGGGCACGGCGAAACTGGCATTCAGTTCCTGTGTATGACGCCGCGCCCGTGAGGGTCAAACCGCTCACACAACGCGCTCCGGATGAAACTCTCGAATGGGTGTTGCGTACCGCGGGAGCAAGACCGCGCGAGCGCGACGCCGTGGATACGCGCATAATCGAGACCCTGCGCAGGGGGGAAGGCAATATTATTGACAGTATTGGCAGTGTCGGCGGCTTCCCCTCCAGCACACGCATCAACCGTCCGCTGACGCCTCCCGATGCTCCCCACGTCACTGGCGATAACGGCTACACCAACCTTGAAAATTGGTTGCGCGAATTTTCCGATGCCCTCGAATAACGCCATGCGCACAAATCAATAACAGCAAATAAGGCAATAAAAACGCGGCCATACCTTTATTGCTTTTTAACACTCCCACATGGTAAAATTAAATAAACATCATATTCTATTATACCCGTTGGCCTTATAACAGGGCGTTTTCACCCAAAGCGTCCCAAATAACAAGGATTCATAACATGGCAGTTGCGAGCGAGTTGTCGTATGTGGCGCTAAAAACCAGGAGACAGCCGGGCATCGGGGGCAAATGGAACAGTCCGGACAGAACTCACGCTGAAGAACTCTCTTTAACGTATTTTTGCGAGGACAGCGAATTCAGACCTCAGACCGACTTGAAGCTGCTGTATGACGCGCAACATCTGTATGGCGTTTTCCGCGTTCGGGATCAATATGTGTATTGCGCCGAAACGGAGTACCAAGCGGACGTAACCCGCGACGCCTCGGTGGCCGCCTATTTCCAAGCCAGTCCGGACGGCGGCTACTTGGCGTTTGAAATGAATTGCTGCGGCACGCTTCGCGCCCGGTATTTCGAGGAGCCCAGCGTCGAAAAGGGCGCGCTGCCGGGTCGAATTGCGCAATTGCCGTGGAAAGACGGGCACCAGGTTCGCATCTACACGTCCCAGTTCGGCGCAATCGAATCAGAAATCCCCGAACCCATGACGTGGTATCTTGAATTTGTCATCCCGTTCGCTCTCTTTGAAAAGTATACGATCGTGAATCGTCCGTTGCGGGATAATCCCTGGCGCGCAAATTTTTATAAATGCGCGTCCAGATGTTCCCATCCTCACCGCGCGTCGTGGTCGCCCCTGCGCGACGGGGTCAGTTTCAATCAGCCCGAGTCTTTTGCGCCTTTGTACTTTGCCTGAAACCGCCCCCTTCAGAAATCGAGATTGACGCCCGCGCCCACCGTGGCGTTCCACCGGTTAATCTTGCTGGAAAACGGGTTGTTCTCGTAATCAATGACAAGATTCAAACGCAACCGCAGTTTGTCCGTTATGGGCATGATATACGCCGTTTCGGAACGGGCGCGGAATTCGTTTGCCTGCAGAAGGGACGGTAAAAGCGTAAGCGATTCACTCAGGGAATGGCGTTTGGCAAACAATCTGTAATAACGCAGTCCAAGTCGCAGCTGAACGTTATAATCACTGTCGCTGCGTCCGCCCGCCACAGGTTCGCGTCCTTCATCCCGTTCGCGCTCGCGCTCATATTCCAGGCCCAGCGCGGCCATGCCGCCGAGAAAAGAGTCCTTGTCTGTATACAATTGCTGATACAGTCCGAGGGCAAGATGGGGCCGCAGTTCCAGCGCGCGGTCCAAATCGCGCTCGAATCCAACGCCGGCGAACGGACGGGTTGCGCCGTCGGTGCGGCCGAAAAATTCGCCCTGTGCGCGCAGATAGGCGGGAAAATCGCCCGGGTCAGCGCGTTCGACAATGGCGGCGCCTTCAAAACGCCCGTCTTTCCCCTGTCCGGTTATGTCCAATCGCACCGTTGGTTCAACCGGGACCGCGCTGTCGCTGCGCCATTGCAACCCGGGTCCGGCGCTTATCTCCCACCCGCGGGTCATGGCTTCCGCGTCCGGGGCGGGCGGCGTCGGAATCGGCAGCGTTTCATGTATGGCCGTTGCGTCAATGGGAACGGCTGGGCCGCCATCCAAGGGAAAAACATGCTGCGCGCCGTCGGACACGCCGAGACGCCCGTAATAGACTTTTCCGTCGTTCATGGTGATGTACAACGTTGCATTTGCCGATATGGAACGCACTTCCGCCATGGGCGTCATCATTTGCCCTTCGAGCGAAGTGCGAAAGATCAGCGTACTCTCACGCACTCGTGAAAAGGCGCCCGACAAGGATTCGCCGTTTTGCAGCACCACCACATCCGCGCACACCGGCAGCGCCGCCGACACGTTCGCAAGCATGACGGCGATAAGGATGCGTATGTAGCAGGTCGTTTTCATCACTATTCCACAGCCCCTCTATAGTAAGTATACCATTGGAGTCCGAACTGTTCCCAAGCGGTGAAGCGTTGCGCAGCCGCATTTGCCGCGCAATCGGCGCCACCGGTCTGCATCTTCGTTGGGCCGCGATTAATCCAGCCCTGCCATGCCGCGCGCTTCCTCGACCATGCGCCCGCGGTCGAGTGGGGCGATCTCGTTTACGATGTATTCGCGCATGGCCCTGCCCGCGTCGGTGTCCTGCGGATAAGACATGAAATCGAGGGAAACGCCCAGCCGGCATGCGATGCGATGGGCAAGGAGCGGCCATACGCCGCCGATATCGCCGATGATGGGGATGCTCCCTTTATGGCGCGCAAACCCGGACATCTCCATGCGGAAAGGCACCTTGAACAGCTTGGTTTTGGGCAGTCCCTCGGCAATGGCGCGTTGCACGCCGCCGGCGGATTGCTCCGCCCGACAAACCAGATCAAGGGCCGGGTCCAAATCAATACGGACGAGGGTTTTGCCTTCGAGCGAATAGTGGTAATGGCCCTGCCATGCCGCCCACAGACCGTGCCCCGTGTGGGTTTCAAAGGGGCCGTCATGCACTTCCTGGGTCAACGCCACGGCGCTTTCGATGATTACGTCCGCTTCATCAAGCACCCGCGCAAGCCTCGATGCGCGTTCGCGCAGGCTGACGCTGTCGCCAATGTTGACGCCGATGGCGCCGCCGCCCACCAATTGCGGGATCGTTACAATCACCGGCAGACCGCGCCGCGCCCCAGCGCCGATCATGGTGCGCGGGTCGGCGCCGATACCCGCAATCGCTTCAAAAGTGCGCCCCGTCGCGCATGCCAGCGTTTTAATCTCCTCTGAAAGGCGTTCCAGATACAGGCCCATGGGATACCCGAGATTGCCCGCGGCCTTTATTATTGTTTTTCCGTCGGCGGCGCGGAGACGGTCAATCAGCCCCATGTCCAGCGGCATATAATCCGCAATGGCGCTCAACATGGCGTCACTCATCAGGGTCAACTCGAATTCGCCCCCTTTGGGCAGCAGGCGTTTGGACACGCCCACCGGCTCACCGGGACACCGCTTCACCTTGTCGAGCGCGCCGCCCATCTCGTGGGCGATCACCGCGGAACTGGTGGAAACAGCGTCCACAATCCCCGCATTCATCAACGTCGCGATAAGGGTGGTCACGCCCTCGTGAACATTCGGTCCGCTGCCGGTCACCACCGCCACGTTGCCACCGCGTTCTTTCACCGCGACAATATGCTCCACAGCCTCCTCGATTCGATCCAATGTTTGATCGGAAAGACCCGCCGCCACATTGTCCAGCGCTTCTGTGTTCATTTTCATAATACGAACTCCTTGTCGGCCATGCCCGCCGTTACTCACAAACACGCCACACGCAACGCCAAGCGTCGCTGTCTCGAGACCATTATAATGCCTGCAATCGCGCGCCGTGAGCAAATGCGCCGACATGGGACGGCATGCTTACGCGGAAATAGCGTCCCAGGTGATATGCATGCGCGGCGCGGCGTAACCAATCTCCTTGAGATAGTCGCCGTAGACCATCACCCAGTGCGAGTCTCTTACTTCGTTGCGCAGACGCTTCCAGTCGCCGTCCACGCGCACATCCTGTTGGGAGCGGCATATCTCGAAGAAGGGATTGCTTTCGACCGTGCCGCGCAGACCCACCCAGCGTCCCGTGGCGTATTCAGGGTTGATGAAACTGACGGTCTGTCCGACGGGAATCTCGACTTTGGGCGCGGCGCCGTACTCGGATTCGTAGTGGGTGAGGATGCGCGCCGGCTCGTAACGGTCTGCGTTCATGCGGCGCGGCGCGGTGCAGTGGGCGCAGGCGACGCGGCCATTGTGAGGGAACGTGCTGTTATGCATGAACACCGGTTTGCCGGCGATCTGGCGCAACAACATGCCTGCAGGCACGATGACAAAGTCCGATTCGCAAAACGCGGCGTAGCCCTCGTCGTTCAGCAGTCCCAGGGTCAGGCAGGCCGTCGTGCGCGACATGGGAATTATTGCGCTCATACACTGGTTGATGGTGAAATTTTCCGTATCGCACTCGTCAAGAATATCCTTGAAAATGCCGTACAGCACAAAGGCGTTCACCACAAAATCGCGGGCCGTCTCCAGCGTGGTGCCGGGAAGTTCCAAGTACCGGCTTGTCCACCGGTCTGCCAGCGCCATCTTCGCGCCGTCCGCAAATGCGGCGGCAATGCGTTTTTCAAGGTCGGCGTAGGGATAGTCAACGATGTCGAGGTTGAATTTGTCACGGGCGACGTCCGGCGCGGTGGGCGCGTACTTCCCCATCGGGCCGCCAACAGCGACCACCCGCGAACCGATGAAGTTTTGCATTCCATACAGCGCGCGCAACCGCCATGTTACCTCTTCATAATCATCCACGACCACGTCATGAACGGACGCCTTCTTTGCCCCATCCGCCTCCCCGTCGGCGTTCAGATACCGGACGCTGAGCGCCTCATACCAGTAATATACGGGACCGGAACGGTGGCGGACAAAGATGATCGCGCCCCGGTCGGGAATGGCGGCGTTGAGCATTCTGCCGGAACCGGTCGCCGGATAAAGAATGGTTGCGTCCGCATCGGCTGCGGCGGCCGCGGCGGCTTCCGCCTCATTCTGCACATGAATGACGGGCAATATCTCAAGGGCAAATTCCGCTCCCCGCGCCATGTCCTGCAGTTCGTTCGTAATCCGTGTTGCTTCCTCGCGGGCGGCTTCCGCCGTTTGCACGCCGCCCCAAGATTTCCACGAGGCCATTTCGCGCCGGTTTGGAAGAGAATACATCAATATCGGCTGTACGCGCAGGGGCTTGCCGAACCGAAGGAAGCGCCGTCCGGCGTCCCAACGGTCCTCGGTCCAGGCGGGTTGCGCCGTCCCTGACATAAGCGGCGCTGCGACCGCGCCCGCGGCGAGGACTGCGCTTGCAGTCAGAAAATCACGGCGATTGACACAATGACAGCACATAAACTCATCCTCCGTGGGCGTCGCAAAAATACCGCGCTCGAAATCGTTGCTTCCTGCGTCTGTGCCGGCGGCGCAAATGCTTGTCCCGGCTTGGACGTTTCGCAGGGATTCGTGATGAGCCCGGGGCGATTGCGTTATATCAGGCGCTTTACGCAGTTCGTTTTCAGCGGTTATAAAAACAGACAGCAGGGACGCATGGCGCTACACGGGCAATTCCCATCCGGAACGGTATTCTTTGGACAGGTATTTCGCGGCGTCGTTATCGTTTAATACCTTCATGTCAGCAATATTGTAGTCAAGTTTTTTGTTCATGCGCAGCGCAACATTGCCAAAAAGCACCATCTCCGTGAAGGGTCCGGCATAATCAAAATTGGACACGGCGGCGTCACCGCCCTTGCATGCGTCCAAGAAGTTGCGATAGTGGTTTGCCCCGCCCACGCGCGGCAGGGTTTGTGGCGGCGGCGTATAGTCCGCCATGCGCTCATCCGGCAGCAACCGCGCCGTGCCGCCGTATTCGCCCGCCGTAAGATAACCGTTTTCACCAACAAACAGCGATCCGTTCTTGCCGTCGCCCAGTTGCTGTCCTTCGGGAATTTCTGCTGGACGTTCCGGCAGAAGCCCGTTTTCATACCAATAGATGTCCACCGGCGGCATGTCGGCGCGCGCCGGAAAAGAGTATTTAACAATGGCATTAGTAGGCCACGTTTGGTCATTGGCGTTTTCCTGCTGCACCGGCTCAACGCTGAATGTTGCCGCTTCCCCCAGTTTCAGCGCAAAAAAAGCCGGGTCCATGATGTGGCAGGCCATGTCGCCCAGAGCGCCGCATCCGAAATCAATCCATCCGCGCCATTTGAACGGCGCATAGAGCTTGTTGTATTCCCGTTCGGCGGCCGAGCCCAGCCATAAATCCCAGTCCAGTTTTTCGGGAATCGGTTCGCCCGGCGGCGGGGTTGCGGGACCGCCGTGGGGCCAGCGTCCGCCGGGGCGGTCCGTCCAAATATGCGCTTCCTTGACATGACCGATGGCGCCGCTCCACAGCATCTCCGCCAAATCACGAACGCCGTTGCCGGAATGCCCCTGATTGCCCATTTGCGTGGCGACCCCCATTTCCCGCGCCGTCTTAGTGAGCAGGCGCGCCTCCGCCACGGTATGGGTCATGGGTTTTTCCACATACACATGCTTTCCGAGCTTCATTGCCATATAGGCGGCCGGCGCATGGGTGTGGTCGGGCGTTGCAATGGTGCACATGTCAATTTGATCGCCCATCTCGTCAAACATCTTCCGGTAATCTTGATATTGCTTTGCGTCCGGCAGACGATAAAAGGCCTCGGCGGCGCGCTCCCAGTCCACATCGCACAGGGCCACCACATTCTCTCTGCTGTAGGACATGATGTCCTGCATGCCCTTGCCGCCCACGCCGATGCCCGCAACATTCAACTTCTCGTTTGGCGACACCTTTCGCGGCACCACCCGCGCCGTGTTGGGCTGTTGCGCCCAGGCGGCTCCGGCCAATGCTGTTGTTGTGGTTGCCGCAAGAAACGCCCGGCGTGTAACTTTACTGTCTGTCATGGTTGCATACCTCCGTCAAGATTCAAACATTTCAACATGGTTTCATAGAAACGACTCTTTTGCGTGCGCGACGTCAATCACATGACACGCAGGCAAAAGGCAAAAAACTCTCATAACATCGGGTGTTTGACCGGCGCCGGGGCGGGATGGTTTTGTCGCGTTGCGGCACAATGTCCCTATAACGGCAAAAAGTCAAAACCTTTGCGATATTTCTTTGTCAGATATTTGTTCGCGGTTCTGTTGTTTGTGATTTTCATTGAAGCAACATTGAACTCGATTTTTTCGTTTGCGGCCAGCGCCACATTCCCCATATTCGCCATTTCGGTAAGCGGTCCGGCATGGTCAAAACAGGAAACGGCTTCGCCGCCGTTTTTGCATGCGTTGATCCAATGCATGTATGAATTTTCATCAGGAATGCGCTCAATGACCGGCTCGGGTTTTAGGTAATCGCGCATGCGTTCCTGCGGCAGCAACTGCATCGGGTCGGCGTGATCGCCGGACGTCAGCCAGCCGTCCGCGCCGACAAAGAGCGTGCCGTTGCCCCCCTTTGACGGTTTTACTTCGCCCGCCAAAGCGTCCGGCCATTCCGGCAACAGGCCGCCGTCATACCAATATACGGCAACGGGCGGCATGTCCCCGCGCGCCGGAAACTCATACTTGATAACGCTCGCCTTCGGAAAGCTTTCAACCGTCATACCGTTTTGTTTCACCACCTCCACGGTGTACGACGGCGCAAGGTCAAGTTTCAACGC
>DSBB01000497.1 GCA_011046175.1 Candidatus Hydrogenedentota bacterium
GATATATTCAAACGCGTCCACCTTAATATCCTGACCGCCGTTCTTGTTGCCGCTGGCCACGAGAACGTTTAACAGACCTGTCTGCGGCATCCCGCCCACCGGGAAACCGACGGTTATCGCCGTGCCGTCGGGCGAAACATCCAAAACAGGCATGCGCGTCTCGCCGAAACGCACCTCGAGCGCCGCGGCGTTAAAGAAGTTCATGCCCTCGACAACAACGGGGAAATCCGCCTTGCGGGCGCGGCCCGGATTCACGCGCATAATCTTCGGCCCATACACGTCCACATCCGACGTCAGCGTGAACAAGTCAGAACGGCTTGCCTCGTCGCCTGTGTTCGGGTTGCGCACGACCAGCGTAACCGGCTCCTGCGGCGGCGCGCCAGGCCGCGTCGTAATGGTTACGCTTATGGTGTCGTCTTTCGCCGCATTGATGATCAGATCATAGCCGCTCAACGCGACCATCGGGTTGTTGCCGAAATTCTTGCCGTAAATCAGGAAGCTGAAACCCTGGCCGGGCAGCGTCTGGATGGGCAGGCGGCTCTGGGACGCCGAATCAATCACAAGCGACCGGGGTCCGATCGGACGGTTCCGCGCCGTTATTACGCCGGAACGCCCCTTCTTGGTGCTGTGCGAACGAATCCAGTTGAGGCCGCTCGCGTCAGGCCGCTGGGACGCCTTTGCGCCGTGCAGGTAATAAGAAACCGGCGGCTCCTTGAAATAGGTCACGAAGCCGACGCCGCGCTCCGCCCATTGGAATTCGCGGAACTTCAAATAATCGTTTCTTTCTTCGCCGGGCAGAACAGCCCAGATGTGAGGATCGGGCTCTGAAGGCGTGCTGGGTCCCCACGATACAATGCCCACACGGAAATTATCGCCTATCTGCATGTCGTTTGACGCGCGCAATACCACAAAGAAATCGGGGCCGTTTTCGGGATCGGACACGCGCGTCCCAAAACTGTCATGCACCCACTGCCGATGCCGCGTTTGTTCCGCCCGCGGGATGGGGAAATCACTCGTTCCGGGCGTCGAGAAGACAAAACGGACTTTGACCTCGTCGGCGGTGCGTCCCGAGAAATACGGCGCCGTATCCAATGTGAGCGGAATATCTATATCGGGGTCAAACATGCCGTTCCGATTATCAGGATGATTGTCGTTATCGCGATAAAGCGCCACCCCGCTGATCCGCTGGTCCCTGTCCAGTGGCAGCAGGTCGGTCAACGGGTTCATGGTCGCGAAATCGCCTTCCTGATAGATTTCAACAGTAACCTCCTCGAGGAAGGAGGGGTCCCGCACCACCCGCCAGGCGCCGTTGCGCGGCGTGCCGCTCAGCAACGCAAGCGTGTCCGCCGTATTGCCTGTAATCTCGTAACTTTCATAGCGCTCATCAATAAGAAAATCGCCGGCCAATTGGTTGGCCGCCCAACGTTGCCCCGGCGCGTAAAATGCGCGCTCGTACCCGACGCCGCCGCTGCCGCTCGCCACGGTGCCGCCCTCGCGGTTGGTGGCGATATTCAGCCCGATAGCGGGCACAGCGCCGCCGCCAATGTTGATGTCGCTCCAGCGCTGCGCCATATCTTCAATGCGCAACGGTATGTTCGACTGCAACATGTCGTGCCCATAATAAGGCGCCACGGGGTCTTCTTCGCCGTTCGCCTTCAAAAACGCCTTCGGACTCGTATTCACGGGCGGATAGAATTGGATGCCCGCCTTCTGATAGTTTGCGGCGCGGGACGGCAACGTAGCCGGCACCACCGCCCGGAATTGCTGGAACCGGCCGATATTTTCCGATGTACTCGCGGTGATATAGAGATCGCAACCGCCATTGCCGCTTTCCATATCATCATCCGTCGGCAGCTCATACAGGTTGCGCGGATACAACGTCAGCACCCAGGCCTTGTCATTCTCATCAATAATGCCGTTTCCGTCCATGTCGCTGGGTGCGCCGTCACCGTTCAAATCAATATATTCCGGAGCGCCGGCCCAACGAAGCCCCGTAACTGGAATAATATTATGCACCAGTGGAAGCGGCGTATTCGCATAATCGGAAAGGTCCTGACTGTTCAAAAACGCGACCGGCGTGCCAATGGCCGTGCCGCCGAAATCTCCTTTTTCCCAAAGCAACACGCCTGAATCAAGACTCTGATTGCTGTCGTTATTTGGATCAAGCGGCTTCAACAAATCGGGCGTGAAATCAGGTCCCCAAAACGCCACCACAATCTGCGCCAGGGTAATGCTGTTGCCTTCGGTATTGACAACAGGATCAACACTGCCTGACGCATTAATACCCAGCATGGCCACGTGGTTGCTGTTCGGTTCCGTCTTCTGCGTGAGCAGCCGCGCCCGCGCGTTTTCCGGCGCCCAGTCAATCAATGCCGGGTACTGCCCCGGCTCCAGTAATCCGGGCCAAGTGTCAAAATGCGGCACAGTCGGTCTTTCGGGCGGCGTGGGATACGCGGTGGAACGCGGCCCGTAAGGCGGCAAATCAGAATTGATTTTGAAAAAGGGCGCCACCTCGAAGGCATACTGTCTGCGCCCCCATCCCCGCGCATACAACGTGTAGGACTCGTCAAAAATGACGGATGGCAAACGAAACTCCAGCGGCACAAACTTGTACGCATTAACGACATGGCCGTTTGTAAACCTGTCAAAGTCCTGGCCGAAGGGGTCCATCCATATACTGAATATGCTTGGCTGCTGATTGTTGATTGGGGAATGGCCAAAAGAAAGACGCAGCACATCCAAATCTACACCAATAATCGTCAACGGATGGAAATTAAATGTGAGATAACTCTCCAAATCCTCCAAGTCTTCCAGCGTCAACGAGGAATTGTAGGTCAACACCATATCATGCACTTCGACGCCGAGGCGGAACGGTTTGGCGGCGCTGGCGTTAAGGGTGCGCTCGGGCCACCACGGCTCATCCGGCATCCAGCGGTCGTCACCCGCTTCGAACATGTAATTTTGACTGTCGGTGAAAATACCGCCGGCATACGTCCACGTGAAGGGATCAATGCGCTTGGGTTCTATAAACGCGCGGAACTCGGCGCCGTAAGTGGCGCCGGTATTGGTGGCGGGTCGCAGTGAACAATCCTTAAAGCCGCTGTCAAACCGGGTTACCACGAAATAATCGTATGTGAATTCGCTGCCGAATTTACCGTCGTCGTCAGGTATGGGGAATATGTTGTTGGGCGTTGGCGAAATAAACCCATAGGGGTTTCTATCACACGCGTAGAAATACAACGTTATTTTCCACCACGGGTCGCCGCCGCCCGGCGGCAACGGAATATATTCCCAACGATAGTCCTCAACGCCGCCGCTTTGCAGCGGAAGGTCCGCGCCGAATTCCACGCCGCCGCTGACCTGGGGAGTGGGCGGCTCAAAGACGCCGTTGTCATTGTCGTCGCGCCACACCCAAATACCATTCTGCACCACATGATGTCCGAAGGTATTGCCGTCGCTGCGCGCGTGCTGTACAGGCTTGAGCGCGTTCTTGGGATTGAAGCCGCCGTTCCCCTCGGGACCATAGGGATCAGCGCCCACGTCCGTCAAAACAATATTCACTTCCGTCAACATTGCGCCGTCGTCGCAATTCATGCGCGCGCGCGTTGAATGAAGATTTATCCCGATAACAGGCGTCCATTCTTCCAGCGCAATAATACGCCGCTGCTCGATGAATTCCGAGGCGAACATGCTCATTAACTGCCCGGGTTTGTTCCAACGGGGGCGCGTAAATTCTCCCGTGGGCACGGCCATAAAAGAGGTATGCTGCCAGAAATTCGGGTGCGGGAAACTGCCGACCTCGAGGTAACTGGTGGGGATATAAGGACCCGAAGGATCAAACACGCCGAAGGAGGAACTGTACCACACTTCATCCTCCAGTATTTCGGGATCATCGCCATAAAAGTCCGGGCTGTATTCGTCAATGTATTCAAAGCCGCCCTCGTCATCCACGTCAATGGGCATTTCCCCCGTATCCGGGTTCACCATTTCCGCCGCCTCGACAAGCACGCCAAGCGTCAACTGACTTCGCCATGTGGAGGAAGTGCGGACGGCCACAATGTACGCGTTGCCCTCGGTGTCATCTCCCTCGGGCGCGGCCTCGGGAATATACGGCGCATTCGTGAAATCCATGTCGAAGGTCATTGGCGCGTATCCGTCCCGCCTGCCGAATGTGGCGCTGGTGAACGTTACAAAATCCGCGGTGTGGTCCCATGTAAAGGGGCCGTCAGGCCCTTCCACCAGAATATCATCGTCGCTCAAACTGCCATAACGAGGCTCGCCCGCCTGATCTTCATCCGAATACATGTCCCAGAACAGGCCGTATTCCAGGATATCCGAGGTGTGCAAATCTTTGGTCACCGCATATTCGAGGGCGCGATCATCCTCATCATCAGTATCATTAATGATCGTGTAAACAAGGCGCCGGAGATCGCGCGGCGCAAAATCATCTTCGCCGTATTTCATGGTGAAACGGAACAAAGGCACCCAGTCGTGCAACGGCAGCAAGGCTTCTTTGTCGCGAACCAGTGTGACGGCTTCAAACGAGGCGGCGGGCACATCCTCCTGCTCGCCTTCCCCTTCTTCCTGCTCGCCTTCCGTCGGGTCCGTAACGGGGCCTTCGCCGGAATCGCCGCCATCAGGGCCGATATATTCCCATGCGCCCATGTCGTGCTGCCCATCCTGCGGACGCGCCTCTCCCGCAATATCGTCGCTGGGCGCGCCTGTGCCCGTGCCGCTGTTAATGCACGGCGAATCCTCGAGAAGATACATATCGCCCTGGCCGATATCGCGGAACAAGGGGTCTTCCTCGATGTTGCCCTGTCCGTCCTGTCCCCCCTGCACATCGCTGTAGGTGACAACAGCTGTCGCGTTGTCCGTGTTCTGTATGGCGTTGGTGTTGCCCCACAGTATGCAGTTGGTAAGCCGCGGCGAGGCGGCGCCGGTCATGTTATGCAACGCATATCCGTCGTTTCGCGCAAACGTCGTGTTCCAAATCACCGGCGCGCCGCTCTCGACGGCAATGCCCGCGCCGGCGGCGCCTTCGCCCGCGCCATTGCCGTAAACCAGGCAGTTTTCCATGCGCACAGCGGCGTCCAGCAGCAATGCGCCGCCTTCGCCGCCCGCCCTGTTCCGCGAAAACCGCGCATTGCGTATCAGTGAGTTTTCCGTCGGTCGCGCAATGGCCGCGCCGCCGCCCACGGAAATGTTGTCCCGGAAGGTGGCCGTTTCAATGGTGAGCATACCGCCCGCAATGGCGCCGCCGTCGCCCCCGATCGCCTGATTGTTCAAGAAAGAGGAGGAGGCTATGTAAACGATTGAATCCGTGTTGTGAATGGCGCCGCCTTGGGAGGCGCGGTTGCCCTCGAAAATGCCGCTTATAATTTCCACGCTGTCCGCATTGACATTTATCATGCCGCCGCCTTTGTTCGATTTGAAGACGCACGCGGTAATGCTCATTTCTTCCGTATCTTCATTGCGCACGGCAACATCATCACAGTTCAGGAAACTGGTTCGCGCAAGCGTCGGAGCGCCGCCCTGATTCAACATGCCCGTCTCATTCAGCCCCCAGTCGGGAATCTGCCAGAAGAAGAAATCCTCTTCGTCCCGGCCAAAATAACAATCCGTTACGATGGGCGACGCGCCGATATTCGTCATGCCCACCGTGTTCCGGCCAAAGGCGCAATTGCGCACAATGGGCGACACGCCGTCGTTGTACATGCCGCCGTTGACAACAATGAACCCGTCCAGCACGGTGTTATTCGCGCCGGCCACGGCGGCGCGTTCGTTGTTGCCGTCAATGACCGTGGCATTGGCGAAAATATCGCGTTCGAATTTGCTGGATTCCACGCCGATGAATCCGCCGTACATGCGCACGCCCGAGCGCATTTGAATCGCCGGAGTCTCGCCCGAGCCCTCCTGATAGAGTCCCCGGGCAACCCAAATTTCGTGGTTGTTGCCGGCCACATTAAGCGCCTGCGTGATGGTCTTGAACGGCGATTCCCAGCTTTGCCCGTCCTGGGTCGGAAACGGCGAATATGCGTTGACATACCAGATGTCGTCCGGTTCCGGATCGTCTTCTCCCTCCTCGGGTTCGCCTTCTTCCTCATCCGGCACCACCTGCGGGCGATAACCGGCCACAACGTTCTTTATCTCGCGGATGCTGCGCGCGTTATCGGCGGGAGCGTACTCGCCCACATAGCTGCCCGTCGGCGCGCCGGCGTAGTCAATGTCGGGATTGGAAAAGATATATACCTGGGTGTCGAACATGAAATTGTCAAAATCAAACTCTTCATACGTCATGATCGAAACGTACCGGCGCCCGTTAAGCCCGCGCCAGCGCCAGCCGGTGGAATACTCGAACAAACCGCCTTCCGGCGGCGCAGGCGACATCATCTGGGCGCGGCTGTGATGGCAGCCCAGGTTGTGGCCTATTTCATGGATGAGCGTTGCGTCGGCGTATTCCGCCGAAACGACGCAGAATCCCCATTGCGGCGCGCCCGTCGGCTCCGTAAGCAGCCATGCAACCCCCGAAATTCCCAGATTACTGACGGACGCCACGTTCAACATCATGACAAGGTCGGCGCCATACTCGTCCCGCCATTCATGCACTTCCTCCAGAAAGTTCTCCGTGTCCAATTCAAAAGGATTAAAAGAGGAGGTAAACGTCAGGTTGTCCAAATCTGAAATGTAATCTTCTTGTTCCTCGTATTCAACCTGTCGGGCGTGAACCAAGCGCAGGCGCATATCCACATCGCTGTTTTCCAGCGTGTCGTTGCCGCGCTGGAACGCCTGCGCAAGCAGGTTGTTTACGCCCGTGCGATTGGTGCGCGACCAGCGTTCGGCGGCGGGCGTGTAAACCACCAAAACATCCACCACCACATCGCTGCCCGGAACGGGGATAACCGGCGTCACCTTGGGCGCGTCTTCCACATGTACCGGCAACCGCGGTCCGGCGCAATTGGACGCCCGCAAATCCTGCACACGATATTCCGAAACAACATACGCGCCTGATTCCGGCTCCTCAGCCACCACGTACACAAAGCCGTCGTCAAGTATCTCCACTTGCAGCAGAGCGCGGCCATCCACGTCCACTGACATCAGGAAATGACCGTGTTCCTTGTCCGTAACGCGACCGCTGAAGGATTTGACGCCCAGCAGATTCTCATCGGAACGCTCAATATCCACGACCACTTCCAAGTCGTCAAACAACGCCAGCGCAACGCCCGCAGCGTCTTTATTCTCGACTATGGCCGCAAGCACGCCGGCGTTAAAAACGACCTCCCGGCGGCGCACACCCAGGCTCTTTGAATCTTCCCCGGCGTATGTTGCGACATCGCCAACGCCGTACACCAACACCGGCGCGGCGGCGGCGGGCGTTTGTTCGGGCGGAACGGCCGCTTCAGAAGGAAGCACAAAAGTGGCTATGCCCGCGAACAACCCGATCGTGAGCATCATTACCAGGGCAACCTGTAAACAGCGGTTCCCCTTCACTGGAGAGACAGGACCGAAAGTCATTTCCTCACTCCCATCCGGATTTGGATTTCATCGGCCATGACGCGCATGGCGCTCCATACTCTTTACAATAAAGATGCATTATCTCACATTCATTTCCCAGCATCAAATATAGTACACCACCAAGGCGCATCATATCACACTGACAACGACAGCAATTACGATGACGCTATTTTACCATACCGGTAAACTCTTGACAAGTTATTATAAATTATTACAACTTTGCGTCTCAATGTCAATAAAAAATGACGTCAAAAAATTTCCCCCTTCTTTTCCACCGACAAATCATATTGTCCTGTTAACGCAAATATTTCGCCGGATTTCTGTTGCGCCCGCGAATCTTACGCCATATCAGGCTTTCTCCGAAACTTTTCCCGGAAGAAGTGGTGCCTGCGGCGCAGCCGCAAAAGGTAATCCTTGCGCTCTTTATGCTAAGACGGGCGTTGCCCGCAACCCAGAGTTGACTATTCTCTTTGTATGTTGTTCACGCTTCAGCGTACAGGGTTGCGTGTATGACTCAGAGTTTGTGTACTACTGCCGCACGCTGAAGCGTGAACAACATACCCAA
>DSBB01000114.1 GCA_011046175.1 Candidatus Hydrogenedentota bacterium
GCGGGTATCGAGGCGGATGTTGCGGACTTTGACTTCGATGCGTTGCGTCAACTGGATGTGGGCGCGTGGAAGAACGCGCGTTTTGCGGGTGAACGCATCCCCACATTGGCGGAGTCTCTTGACCTGGCGCGGAACCGCATTGGCGTTTATGTGGAAATCAAAAATGCGGCGGATGATACGACGTTGATGGCGCAACTTCTCGACATGGCCGCAAACCATCCCGTCGTTACCCCCGTCCTTGCACGGGAAATGTCGGCCGCCATTGAAGCCTCAGGCACACGCAATCTGACGCTTACGCGGAAAACCATCGCCATGATTCGTAAAAGGCGAATGGAGCGGGCCGTAGTCATTCAATCTTTTTCGCCGATTGTATGCGCCGTTGCGCGACTTGAAGCGCCCGACCTCCGGGTGGAATTGCTTTCAGGCGTTGAGCCCGACAAACACGACGAGTGGGAGCTCGTGTGCCGCTGGCTGTTTCTGCTGGACTTGCACGGGTTAAACTTGAACGCCAAGGGAATAACGCCGGGGCGACTTGCGGTGATACAAAGCGCGGGAAAACGTGTGGCCGTTTGGACGGTGGATGACCCCAAGGAAATGCGCCGGTTTGCCGACTTGGGCGTGGACGCCATTATAACCAACCGCCCCGACTTGTGTCTGAAAACATTGGGGCGCAAGTAACGGGCGCTCAGGGCAAAAGCGCAAATTCGCTCATGTCATATTGCCAGAGACGTCCGGCGAAAGCAATGCCGTTGACATAATTTTCGGCGGGTGAAATGAATACGCGACGCAATGCCGTTTCAGACCCTGTAAGCATGCCGGCGGGCGTTGTTCGAAAAAGCATCGTGGTGTTCTCCTGTTCTGAGAAAAGGTCTGCAACAAGCAAAATGGCATACAACGGCTCGACCACGCCCTGCTCCGCCAGCATGAGGGCGGGCTCAAGCAACGCCTCCGTGTTGGCCAGCCACAATACGCCCAGATAGGCGAGGAAAAGTTCGGGCGTTCCAAACAGCGCCTCCGGAGGCGCAATCTGCCCCAAGGGCGAATCAGGGGCGACAACGGCAAGACGCATCACTGCGGCGGCGCGTTGCGCCAAGTCGGGACGCTTCGGCAGACAGGTGGCGACGATGGCCTGCATGACCTGCTCCAACGCCAGAGAGGCAAATTCCGGTATGGGCGGCTGCGGAATATACGGCGGCAACTCGGAAAGATCGCGCAGCAAATCCACCGGCGCCGGCGGAATATCCAGCGCCAAGCCCGGCAGCCGCAGCGGCGCGGACGCCGCACTAAATGGGACGGCGGCCGGCACAAATAACACCGAAACGCCATGAATCTGCGGGGGCGCCGTTTTGAAAATGCTTTCAAGGCTGCGCAAATGTCCATCGCTCAGCATGTTCCCGTCAAAAAGCCACACGCCGGTTGCGTTGACGAATGCGGCGGCGCTTTTCGGCACATCCAGCCACCGCTCAATATCACGGTCCCCTTTGAACACGCCCAGCGTAATGCAGCATTGCATTGCATCCGCATGCGCTCCCGGCGGCAAATTTGCATCTGCAAAAATAGTTGCGAGTTTGACGGGATGGCTGCGGAGGGCGTCGTCCATTCCTTCGGCCATTGCCTTGATAATTTTGTCATCGCCTGCCGTGTAGGCACGTTCGAGCAACAGCAACGCCGGTAAAGGCGCTTCAGGAGATAACGAGACGTTTTCCCAATAACACCTTACTGCCGCAGCCGCAAACGCACCCGCGAAACGGGCCATGCGCTCCCGTTCCGCTGTGCCGTAAACGATGTGCGCCTCCAAATTTGCGGCATGATGTTCGGTGAAGGGGTGATCGGCAAGAAACGCGTCGAACGCCGCAATGCGCCCGGCAATATCCACGGCTTCGCGCATGACATGGTCGCGAAGGAACTCGGATTCCTGCTGCATCGGCGCGGCGCCCAGATCGATAAGCGCCTGCACCAGCCGTTCCCTGTAAGCCACGTCCGCAATTTCCGGCTCGGACGCTTCAACAGCCGACGCCGCAAGCAATAATATGACGAGTATATGCATCTGCCCATCCTTGTGTCAGGTTAACGCCGTCGTCCCTTATTGTAACGCGCCCTTTGACGGGACGATATACATCACCGGAAATCACGGCCTGAATTCACGTCCGGTAATGCGTTCGTACTCCTCCCACGACTCATGCTTGTGATCGCGTTCGTCGAGGCTGATGCGGCGGAAGAGGTCCGCCAGTGTGCGAACCTTCGGATAATATTCGAAATATTCCGTGTCAATCTCTTCCGCCTCCCACTCGGGATGGTCTTTGACGGCGTGGGCGTATTCCCGTTCCGCGTGGCTCTCGAACCGCGCATTCATATCAAAAGACCATGCGGGCCAAAACCGGTACATGACGCGCGTCAAAACATAATAACCAAACGCCATCAGGCGGGGCAGAACGAAATGTTTGACGAAGCCTCGCTTCATACCGCGTTGCCGCATCAAATCCTCGAGTATGAACATGTGCCATTGCTCGTTGTCCTGCGACTTCCGCCCCAGGTTGATGTGGCGCCAGGCGGCGTCCGACCCGGCTTTTGTGGCAAAATTCGGATTGGCGTATTGCCGTGTGAGACGAAGGTAGGAGCCGACTTCCCATGCCCAGTAGGGATAACGCGCAAGAATCTCTATGACAAGAAATTTGTCTATCTCACGCGCCCGCCCGTATATCACGTCCATGACAGCGTACATGCAACGCAGAATGATGTTGGAATGGAGTCCCTCGTCCCGAAGCGTCTTTTCCCATTCTTCTTTCAGATCAACTTCTTTTCCGATGGTATACTCAAACTTGGACATTGTCCTTCTCCGATACGCATGCCCGAGTAAGAAACCGCATTGCGAACACCCTGGATAAACATGGAAACGACAGCCGGTGATTCATTTTTCTGCCACTGGGTAATTCATTGAATCAATGCTTCTCCAGCGGCGGCATGACGCATGACAGAGACGATGCTCGGGCGGGGGTTGCCTTGGTTGTAGAGATCAAAACGATAGCCTTGGTCTATCTCATGGCATTTCATGGCACACTCCGAATCCATGAAAACAGGTCCCTTAAACGCCGCGTCAAGACGCACCGGCGGCTCATAGGAAAAGTCCTGGATATGCGCCAGGCAGCGGCAGAGACACCACATGCCATGCACAATGTCCCGTTTGAAGCCGAAGAGTTTGGCAAGAATGCGCGAGACATGGATGGGGTTGTAGTCGCCGGTGATTTTGGCGTAGCGCTTGCCCATATCAACCGGCACGTGCCACTGCGCCTCGAGAGTAGGCTGCCCTAATTCTTCAAAAGACGCCCAAGGGTGTTGTTCCCCCGGCTTGCCGAATTTTCGTCCACGGAAAATATAGGTCGCCACACTTTCCCATACGCGCTCGTCACCAATGGAAAGGGTCGTTGCAATGTCTGTTTCCAATCCCGCCTTCAAGGCGCGCGCGTCGCTGATGCGGCATCGGATGTCCACCGCCTGCGTGTCGGCGATGGGGCGGTGTTGCATGATGTGCATGCGCGCATGTACCGCGCCCAGCGCGGACGCGGGGAACTTCTTGTCTGTGATGAGATGAATATGCATGGAAGAGGTTAGCACATGCGGATATAGCAGGGGAAGATTACCATCGTTGCCAATACCGCATAACTCGCGATACGCCTGAATCTTTTGAGGCGATTCGGTGGCCTGCGACCATGTCGCTTCCAACCGGGGAATAGCGTCCAGACCGGCAAATTTGCTTCGCCCGGGAGTAAACGCATTGACGTATGCCTTGCCGAGAGGGGGTTTTTCCTTGAATTCGAGAATGGCGCTCATAATAAAGTGGCTCCCATTGTTGCTGATTGCTGACTATCGAAAACCATGCGCCTACTATATGCTTTTTGCCCGCAAAAAAACAAACCAAGATCAGTTATGACGTTTATGCGAACAGATTTTTTGGGGGGGGCGGCGGGACTTGGGCTTCCCGCCGCCCGGCAATACGGGGGGCTGGATTTGCAGCCGTGTAATACCGGGCGTTTTATTCAAGGAGCACGGTTTTCAGGATCAGGGTTGCGCCCAGGGCTGAGAAAGGCGCAAATTGTACGACCCGGCATACATTGACTCGGCTTCAAATTCCGAGAGAAGTATACCACAACATATAGCGTTTGTCAAGTCTTTTTTTATATTCTTTATTTTTTCAAAAAAGCCCGTAAATAAAGGGTGTTTTGAGTAAGATTGTGAATTTAAGCACAACATATTGAAATTATTTTTCCAATTTTTGCTAAAAAAACGATACAATATGTTGTGCTTTTCCATACCCCTTGCAACTGTCCGGCAGGGTGCCAAGGCCGCCAATTTAACCCACACAGGCTCGTTCCCACGTTGAGCTAAGACGGGCTTTGCCCGCAACCCAGATTTGACTATTCTCTTTGTATGTTGTTCACGCTTCAGCGTGCGGATATGGCACGCAAACCCTGAGTCATACACGCAACCCCGCACGCTGAAGCGTGAACAACATACCCAACTTCTTTTTCTTGATCGTGGTTTCCGGCCGATAAGGTACTACGCTTCGTCCGGGACTTTGCCCGGAAGAAGTGGCGCCTGCGGCGCAGCTGTCACAAACAAAACACAACGTTACCGTCATTCCCGTGAAAACGGGAATCCAGAAGATACAAGAAGAACTGTTAACGCCAGATGGATTCCCGTTTTCACGGGAATGACGGTAGTCGTGGTCTATAGGTCAAACTGACAAAAAATTGTCAGCCAACCGGTGTTAAGCGCCTAATGTCTCAAAACCACATACCGAAACAAGTGCTCCAAAAAAATAGATTGCAAAGATGCCCAGACTGCGCGCTCGAAGGATCAGGAGACATTTAGCCCGAATATTTCACCGGGTTTCGTCGTGAGCCTGCGAAGATTGCGTCAGGCGTTTTGCGTCCCAGCCTATAACGCCATTGTCATTCCTCATACTCCGTAATTGCCGCTTCCTCGAATACCGCCATCATGATGGTGGTGCGGCTGTTGGTGGTGTAGATGAGATAGATTTTGCCATCGTCGCCTTGAATGGCGTAGGGGTAGGCGTAGGTGTTCTGTCCGCCCGCGATGATGCGCTTGTGCGGCCAGGTTTTGCCGTTGTCCGTGCTGACGGAGACGGCGAGCGGGGTGCGGTCGTTCATGTTGTCGTTGTACACGAGCAGCAGGTTGCCGTTGCGCAGTTTGATGAGTTCCACCGCCGAGTTGGGGTTGGGGAAGTCGGTGGGTTCGGCGTCGGTCCAGGTGTAGCCGCCGTCGCTGGACGAGGCGCGCAGCATCCAGCCGTCCGTGGTGGGTTCGTAGCCGCCGCCGCGCCGCATGAAGCAGAACAGTTCCGTGTCGGAAATCTGGACGACCTGCGGCTGCAGATTGCCGTTGGGCGACTTGATGCGGTTGGTTTCCGTCCATTTCTGGGTTTCGGGGTTGTAGCGCAGGAAATAGCTGCACGTGTCCTCGGCGCTGCGTTCGCGGTCGTCGCCGGTTTCATGGTACATGGGCAGCAGGTAGTCGCCGTTGTTCAGGACAATGGGCTGGCCGCGCACCATGGAGCCTTCTTCCATGGCGAGCAGGAATGCGTCCGACCATGTTTTGGCGCCGTCCTCTGAAATTTTCGCCATGACCCGCGCATTGGACCATGTGTCGCCGTGCTGGTTGTTGTAGAAGAGCCAGACGAGACCGTCCGGCGCCTGCCAGACGACCGGGTTGCCCACGCCTTGGAAGGGCGCCGTTGCGATGGGCACGGGAAAAGACCAGTAATCTTTCCACAAGGTGGCGGCGTCAGCATGAAAACGTTCCTTGAGCTCAGAGAATCTCTCAGGTGGCGCGCATGATCCATACACTGCGGTCTGTTTGTCATACTCGTTATCGCCGCCGTAGTAGGCGATGTATAGCCTGCCGTCCTTGAGTTGTGTAATGGCGGCGGGGTGTTTGTAGGGTCCCGGGTGTTCCTGGCCGAAGACGCGGTAGATTTCCACGTTTGTTCGGAACTGGGGCAGAATGAGGTCGGCCTGCGCGGCAGCGGCAAACAATCCGACAATCATGGCTGTTGCGACAAAATGATTCATTTTTCTCTCCTCTGTTATTTTTAATGGACGTGACAGCCCGTATGGCTGTTGCGCTTATATCGCTGTCGGCCCTTGGACATGGGACGGGTCCGGCAGTTTGTCTTCGTACACTTCGACGCCTTTTTCCTCGCGGAGCAGGCGCATCATTTTCGCTTTCAACAACGGCAGCGCCACGAGCGGTTGCGCCTCCTCAAGACTCAGCGCGCGCTCCGGCCTGTGTTCGAGCACGCGGAAAATGAGATAGGCGTCGGGCATTTGCATAACCACGGCGCGTCCGTCTTTGTCCTCGGCAATCTGCTGGTATGCGGGCAGATACACCGGCCCGATGATATCGCCTTCCCGCGCGCCGGACGCCGCCGACCAGAACCCTCGGAATTTTTCCAGCGCGGGATTGTTCTGAATATCCGAGTGGACAATATAACTGACCTTTTCCTGACGCTCTCTTTCCCTGTATTCGCGCAGGATATCGTCAAAGGCCGCGCCGGCGTCCAGCCGTTCTCGCGCCTGCGCCGCCAGCGTCGCCGCATTCTCCATCTGCGCCGGGAAACGCACGCCGATAAAGCTGATCTCCTCATAACGCACCAACTGGTCTTTCATAAACCGGTATTCCCGCTCGATTTCCGCCTGGTCAAGCGTGATCCGCCCCTCCTTGAGCGCCTCCAACGCCAGATACTCCACCGCCTTTTCGCCAAGCATCTTGGCCATTGTCCGGTCCGTGCCCTCTTCCACGTTGTCCTTGTTGAATTGCAGCAGCTCCGGCGTGAGCCCGTACACCTGCATCAGCGGGGTGACCACGCCCGGCGGCGGAATTTCGATGTTCCATGAGTGACGCAGCACCTCCTCGTCTTCGCCGCTGTCGCGAAAGAACTGTTCCCGCGCCAGGTCACGGGACACTTCGATTTTTCCCTCACCGGCAAGTTTGCGTCCCAGCGGCAGCTTGATCTGACTGTCTATATGCTGATTCAACACGCGCAGCAAATCGCTTCGGTTGCGAATCATGGGGCGCTCCGTGTCCGGCATTTCACGAATCAACTTGAACAAATTGCCCCGGGTAATGTATTTGTCCCCGATCTTGGCGATACGGATGCGGTCCTTGTCCGTAATCTGACCGCAGCCGGCGGCGACAAGCACGAGCAACGCAAGCATCGCGCAGGCCACGCGTCGCAGTGAAAGAAAAGTTGGCGACATCATCACAATATCCTTATGCCATAATCCTGACCTATAAGGATACCATGTCGTCCCGCCTTTATCCCACCTGAACACCCGGCGTCAAAGCGGGGCAGCGGCGGCGCGGGCGGCGGTATGGGCGCAGCGGATAAGCGCCGCTTCGAACTGAGATGGCGCGCGAGGTAGATGCCGCCGACGGCAAAAACGCGAGCGCCTGCTCTGTTGTACTTTGGGCTTCCATGGACAAAGCATGGCAAATTCACGCGTCGCCGGGATTCAAGCATCCAATTCGCGAGGTTGAAGCACCAGCGCGACGCCGTCGAGTATCTGCTTGATGCGCTTGTCCGAGAGCGCTCCGATCTTTTCTTCAATATCGGATTTGTCCACCGTAAACACCTGTGACACATTGACGACGCTTGCCTTGGGTAGTTGCCCTTCGCCTTTATTCAGCAACACATTGCCGGGCGCGTTGGCATAGCGCAGCTTCGAGGTGAGTGGACAAACAACGATGGTGGCAATGCGGCTTGCGTTGAACAGGTTGTTCTGCACCACCACATGGGGGTGGCGATATCCCGGCGCGGAACCCCGGGGCGCGCCCAGGTTAACCCAATACACCTCGCCCTGCCGGATTACCATTCGCCTTCCACCAGCCGCCGGTGTCCACGCTGACGGCGACGCCGCAGTTGCCGTTCTTCGCCGTCCTGCTCTTTGCCGTATGTGTCGTTGATTGCCTCGAACAATAGATGATTCTCGTGGCGCATTAGATATTCATGCACGGCTTCCGCAAACACGCCGCTGCGCGAAAGATGCAGTTCCCCCGCCA
>DSBB01000564.1 GCA_011046175.1 Candidatus Hydrogenedentota bacterium
GTGCTCTGGTATTACATTTGCCGGCGCAGGGGCGTTGATGCGCGGGGGATTGCGTTGTGGTTGGGATTGGGGCTTGCCTTGGGCGGTGAACTGGGGTATGGGCAATACGTCTCATGGATACAGGGAAACTTTTACGCGGGCGAGGAAACGCTGCCGATTTCTCCCTGGGTCGGCTACGGCTGGTTCATGATATGCGGCGTCGGCTGGGGCGCGCCCGGCGGTGTTGTGCTGGGATGGGCGCTGCACCACTCCGTGTCTGTGCGTCGGTGGCTTGTCCGCGTGCTGCTTATGATCGTTTTGACGGCGTTTATCTTCAATCTGCCCTTGCCTTGGTTGGGTGAAGGCGTGATCTCCGGTCTGGGCGGGCAACTGGCGAAGCATTGTCCCGGCTTGCTTTTTCCCAATGCCGGTCATGGCCTGTACGCTGGGGAACTCGAAGGACATATTACTCGAACAGTGTATACCAACACCCAGAATTTCGCTGTGTTGCTGTGGTGGGCGCTTGCATTGGCCGTGGCGCTGTGGCAACGGGATTCGACCACATTGCTTTGCGGAATGATCATAGGGGGTGGGTTCGGGTTCGGTTTCGCTGTGAGCGCGGCATGGTGCCACGGTTACACTTATGCGCCTGCATGGATTGACTGGTGGAAAATGTGGGAACTCCATGCCGGATTTATCCTTGGCGCGTTGTACGCTTTGGTACTGTTCTGGGAACTGCGGCGTGTAGACAAGGCGCATCTGTGCAACGGAATGCCTGTTATGGGCGCCGATGTCGCGGCGGCCGTGCCGGAGCGCTGGAAAACCTTGTTCGCGGCGGTCGCTGGGTTTGTGCTTGTTTTTGGCGCGGGTGTGGAATACTTTTTCCGGACCGGACTGACGGTTGCCTTGTTTTATTTTCTCGCGGTCGCATTAATCACCTGTGCAAAACCGGCTCATGCGCAGGAGTTGCGCCGGTACGTTTTACTATGTTACAGCCTTTTTCTTTTGATGTTCATCCTTTTACATGGAGTCACTTCACGTCTCGGTGTCTTTCTCGAATTATATGCGCCCGATGCGGTGGATCAATATGCGTGGCCAAAAGCGCGCATCGCCCTTTTTCTTCCAGCAGCCTTTATACTGTTCCTTGTCACACTGCGAAGCATAATGCGACAATATTGCACGCCAACAGGCGGGCACGCCAAGTCGTTGCTTACGGCAGAGCGGCTGATAGATTTATGTGCCTTTATCGCGCTGGTGGGAGCAATATCCATTTGGCCGTCCAAAATAGCAGTCATGTATTCCATATATTTGATGTTAGCACTATACGCATTAGCGAGAATAAGCAAGTGGTATGGTCATATTGAAGCCACTGCGCCACTGCAATCCCGCCAATAGCAACAAGCGTCTTTCCGGTTTCATCACAAGGGCAAGGTAAAAAGCGCGTAAAAAATAAAACAAACACTTGAATTAAGCAAACGTATGTGTTATGCTTGCGCCTCGGTGCTGGTTGAAACACAAAAACCGAGAGGTTTGAACCATGGAAACAGCAGCTTCCACCACAAAAGAATCTTTGTTGTTCGCTGCAGGAGAACTCTTTGCAGAACACGGCCTCGAGGGAACCAGTATTCGCGCCATTGCGGATAAGTGTCAGGCCAATATCGCCGCGGTGAATTATCATTTCGGCAGCAAGGAAAATCTCTATCTCAAGGTGATTCGTCATGTATTGGAGCGAACGCGGTGTTGCCGCGCCGAAGAATTATTGAAGCGTAAACACGAATGGATGCAGGACCCCCATAAATCGGCTGAAGCAGTGTATAGAGTTATTGAAGAACACATTCAGCAGTATTTTACGGGCATTCATCCCCGCTGGTATGGACGCATTTTCATGCGCATATTATTGCAGCCCACGCCTGCCATCTGGGAAATCATGGAGGAACTGCTGATGCCGAATCTTAATTGTTTGCGTGAAGTGCTGCATTGTTGTCGCCCCGGCATGAGTGAAAGCGAGGCGGAATTGTGGGCGGATACGCTCATGGGACAGTTGGCGCATTACATTTTTGCCGAGGATTTTATGTTGATCATACCCAAACATCGCAAATTACATGATGTCTCCTATCAAAAGGATATTCTCCGACATGTGGCCCGCGTGATGATTCGCGGCCTGCAATTATCCATGCCGGATTTTCTGCGGGAGGAATCCGCGCATGCGTAGAGAAGTGATTTTTGCGGCAATTTTACCCATGATGGTTTTCCTGGCCAACGGATGCGCCACATTCGACGGACTGCTGGAACGTCAGGCCGATGTGGACGCCTTTCTGGCGCATGTGGAAACGCGCACCGCCGCCGTTTTGGATGAGAATACTGTGTTCAATCTCGACAGATGCGTTGCCGTCGCCTTGGAAAATAATCTTGATGTAAAGGCGGCAGATATTGAGGCGCGTCTTGCAAAACTGCAAAAGCGCGTTGCCTTTGCCAATTTCTTGCCGGAAATTACCTTGGACTACAATTTCATGGAGCTGAATCGCGCGCCCACCACACAGATATTCGGTTCCATGTCCACAACGATGCAGGATCGAATCGTCAGAGAAACAGCGGTTAACGCGCAGATGCCCATATTCGCGCCCGCCACGTGGTTTTTGTACGCGATACATCAGCGTGGTGAGGAAATCAGCGAATTTGTCACCGACTACACACGGCAGATGATTGCCCTTCAGGTCACCGGCCTTTACTTCCAATGTCTTGCCACCAGTGAACATCAACGCATTTTGGAAGCGCGGCTCCAGGCGGCAAAAGTGTTGGCGCGGGAAGTGGAATCGTACTACAACGAGGGCATGGTAACCGAAGCGGACCTTGCGCAGGTTACGGTGTTGGTTATGGCGCGGGAAAACGAACTGGAACGCAACGCGCGCGCCGGGGAGCGTTGCGTTGCCGAATTACTCACGGCAATGGGACTCTTGCCCACCGCCGACATTCAACTTGAAGCGGGACAACCCATTGAACCCCCTGAAGGGGGACTTGAAGACTGGATATTGGAAGCCTTGTTGAACAATCCGCGACTTGCCATTGAAGACCGTCTTGTGGAAATAGAAAAAGAGAAGGCGCGTATTGCCGTTTCAAATTTTCTGCCGATGCTCGCGGGTTTTGCAAGCCGTTCCCACACCTCCAACTCACTCATGGCGTACCCGTACACCACGGCATTCGGTTTTGCGGGAATCATGACGCTTTTCAACGGTTTTTCCAATATAAACGAATATCGCATTGCCAGAGTGGAAACGGAAAAGGCCTTCCTGCGGCGTGAACAGGGAAGTCTTGCGCTAATGTTGGAGGTTGTTCATGCGCACACTCACCTTGCGGATGCGCGCGCAACACTGAACCTGGCTGAAGCCGCCGCAAACGCGGCAAAAATTGAATTGAAAGAGGAAACTGCAAAAATGAACGAAGGCTTATTGCGGCCATCCGAAATGCTGAACACCGTGGCGCAGTTTGATGCCGCGCAGATAAACGTTGTCAACGCGCGCTATCAACGCGAGGTCATGGCTGCCATTGCGCGAAATGTAGTGGGCGCAACCTATTGTGGACAAAAGGAAACGAACAATGAATAAGACCTGTGGAAAACGCGTATTCATAGCGATGTCCATGCTGGCCGCGTATTGTGCGCAGGGCTGCGCCCCGATGAGCGATAACAAGGCGCTGGCTCAGGGAGAAGAAAAAGCGCGGCAAATTCCGGTGTCCGTCACGCCCGCGCAGGAGCGCGTGTTTGAAGAACGCATTACCGTCCAAGGCAACTTGATTGCCAAAACGACGGCCATGGTCTCTGCGCGCATTGGCGGCATAGTCACGGATATGTATGTGGACGAGGGCGACCGTGTAATTGCCAACGAATCGGTTCTGTTTCAGGTAGATAAAGTCGCCGTCACGCAGGCGTATGAGATTGCGCTGCAAGACCGGAAGGTGGCCGAGTGCGCGCGGCGCGATGCGGAGGCGATGCTTGTCGCCGCGCAGGCGCAGCATGACAAGGCGAAGCTGGACTACGAACGCTTTACCCGGCTTCGGGAACAACAGGCAATTACCCCGGACGCCATGGAACAGATGGAGACGGGATATGCCGTGGCAAAGGCGCAACTGGAGCGCGCCGGAACGGCGGTGAAACTGTATGAAGAACAGGAGAAGAAAGCGGCGGCGGCATTGGAGATTGCCCGAAAGAACCTGGAGGACTCGCGTATTTTCAGCCCCATTGACGGTTGGGTCGCTTACCGCGGCGCCGAGCAGGGCGAATTCGTCGGAGCGGGCACGCCCATTATAAAAGTAACCGATACGCGTGTTCTTGAAGCATCGGCCTTTTTGCCAGGCGAATATTATCCGCGCGTGAAAACCGGTGAAACAACGGTAAACATCACCGTAGGCGGCGTCGCGCTGGGTTCTTTTCCCATCACCTACAAAAGTCCGGAAATTCAGGAGACGTTGCGCACGTTTGAAATCAAATGCTTGGTGGAATCGCCGCCCGAGGGCGTTGTGCCCGGCGCCATCGCGGATATAACCTCCGTATTGCTGACCCGAACCGCGCTCGGCGCGCCCCATGACATTGTGCAGACTCGCGATGAACAACAGGTCGTGTTCACGGTGGATAATGATCGCGCAAAGCGGGTCGCCGTCAAGACGGGGCTTACTACGGATGGCTGGACGGAACTGGTGGATTCGCCGATCGCGCCGGGCGAACCGCTTATTTCACGCGGCTATAATCTCGTGAATGATGGGACGCCGGTTCTTGTCCAGACGGAGGAGAGGTAAATGTTTCTTTCCAATGCCGCCGTACGGCGTCCTGTGGCTATGAGTTGTCTGATTATCGGGCTGACGCTGCTCGGACTGAATTCTTATCGCAAGATGGGGCTGGAAATCATGCCCAAAGTGGATATTCCGTACATTACCATTATCACCGTATATCCCGGCGCCTCCCCTGAAGAAATTGAAACGGACATCGCAAAGCGCATCGAAGACGAGGTTGTGGCCATATCAGGCTTGAAGCATGTCAGTTCCTCTTGTATTGAAAACGTGTGTCAAACATTGCTGGAATTCAATCTGGACGTGAATGTTGATTTGGCGGCGATGGACGTGCGCGAAAAACTGGACCTTATTCGCGCGGATTTTCCCGAGGACGTGGAAGACCCGAAGGTGGTTAAGTTTGACGTAAACGCGAAGCCGGTAATCAGTCTTGCGCTCACCGGCTCTGTGCCGGTGGACGAATTATACGACTATGCCGACAATACGCTTAGAGATCGCATATCGGTCATTTCGGGAGTGGCGAATGTCGATCTCATTGGTGGCGCGGAACGGGAAGTGCATGTATTGGTGGACCGCAAAAAACTGGCGGCGCGAGGCTTGACCACCCTCAATCTTGTGCAGGCCCTTCGCGAAGGAGTACGGACGATTCCATCGGGACGAATTCGCTCGCACGGCGTCGAATACGCGGTAAAATTCGACGCGGAATTCAGGAATATTGCTTTAATAGGAGACCTTGAGATTTCCGGGGGAAACGGTCAGCGCACCTACATCAGGGATGTTGCGAAAGTGCGCATGAGCACGGAAGAATTGCGTCAGATCGCGCATGTTGACGGACGTTCCGCCATTGCCATCAAAGTGGTCAAAAGAGCCGAATCCAATGCAGTGCAGGTGATTGACACGGTCAAGGAGGCCGTTGCCCGGTTGCAGCAGGAACTGCCCGGCGGCATGGAACTGGTCTGGGTCACCGACGACGGCGTGTTCACAAAAGCCATGATAGACAGCGCTTGGCTCAATGTGGGGCAGGGCATATTACTGACTGCGCTCATCTTGTTTTTATTTTTGTACAACATCCGCACCACGCTGGTAATTGCCATAACAATGCCGTTGACCATAATCATGGGTCTGTTTTTCATGCAGATGGTTGGATTTACCCTGAATCTGCCCACGCTGCTTTCCATTGGCATGTCGGTTGGCATACTTGTGACCAACTCTATTGTAGTGCTTGAATCTATTGTAAAACGGCTCGACGCGGGGAGCTCGCCAAAAGAGGCCGCTCAAATAGGCGCAAAAGAGGCTTTTACCGCTGTGCTGGCAAGCGCCGGAACAAATGTTGTTGTACTGTTTCCCATCGCCATCATGCCGGGGATGATAGGGCTTTTCATGAAACCCTTCGCGCTTACCATGGTGATTGTCACGCTTGTTTCATTGTTTGTGTCGTTTTCCTTGACGCCCATGTTGTGTTCATTGTTGCTCAAGCCAAAGAAAAAGGATTCCCACTCGCCGTTGGCATATATGGAACGCGCATGGAATTATGGTTTTGACGGTATTGTCGCCCTGTACAGACGGTTGCTCCAGTTCACCGAGCATTACCGCGTTGCCGCCATTTTGCTGCTTGTCGGCGTTGCCGCCGTCTTTGTTCATAGCCTGCAAGTAGGTTCCGCCCTCGGTTCTACAATGGGCACCGAGCCTGATCGCGGTGAAATATTTGTAAAATTGGAATTTCCGGCGAGCAACAACCTGGCAAGAACAACCGAAAACGTTGCCGTTATTGAAAAGCGTCTTCAATCCTTGCCGCATTTACGTCACATTCTCACCACTATCGGGAAAGTGGAGGGAATGTTCGGGCAGTCGCCGGAGGGCGTTCATATGGCGCAAATATTGTTGCGATTCAATGAACGAACGGATAGAAAAGAAACCATTGACGATTTGATGCAGATGGCGCGCGAAAAGATTGAGGATTTTCCGGGCATTCTGTATACATTGACCATGCCCAATTTCACCGGCGGCCAAGCGTCGGATATAGAATTTGAAATTGCCGGACCTGACCTCGAAACATTGGACAGACTGGCGCTTGAAGCGCAGGCTGTCGCCAATGAAATACCGGGATTCAGCGACCCCGACACCACGGTGCGGTCCGGAAAACCCGAGCTGCGCGTGCGGCCTGACCGCGCCGTGCTTGCCGATCTGGGCTTCCCGGCCACCAGTCTCGGCATGATTCTCCGGGGCAATATCGAAGGCATAACGGCCGGCACATTCAAACGCGAGGCGCGAAATTACGACATTGTCGTTAAGTTTGACGAGGAAGAGGGGCGGGAACAGGTGGACGATTTTCTTTTCCCCGCTGCGCCGGGTCGCCCCATGCTTCTTGCCAATCTTGGCACAATCGAAGAAGGGTTTGCGCCCGTGCAAATCCCGCGCAAGGACAAGTTTCGCATTTCAAAACTGTTTGCCAATCTGGAGCCTTCATTGCCCATCGGCACAGCCGTGAAGATACTTAGCGAAGAATTTGAACGCAAAACGCAGCTGCCCCCGGGTTACAGCTATCAGTTTACCGGCGTATACGAGGTGATGTCGGAGGGAATTGAAGCGTTGATAGAAGCCGGTATTATCGCCGTTCTATTGGTGGTGCTCATGCTTGCCGCCATCCTCGAATCCTTCAAGCAACCCGTCTTGATTCTTGTCACGCTGCCGCTGGCGTTAATCGGCGTCTATTACTCGCTTTATTTCGGCGGTCACAGCATGGGCATTTTTGTCATGATGAGCATTGTAATGTTGATTGGAATTGTCGTAAACAACGCTATTCTTATTATGGATCAATTCAACGTTCATGTCGCATCGGGCATGCCCAGACACGGCGCCATGGTAAATGCGGCCTGCGAACGTTTCAGACCGATTGCGATGATTACGCTTGCGGCCGTGCTGGGCATGTTGCCCCTGGCTTTTGGCCGCGGTATTGGCGCTGAAATGCGCAATGACACGGGTTTGGCCTCGGCGGGGGGCATACTCGTTTCCGGCATCCTCACACTCATTGTCATGCCTGTACTTTACGATCTGTTTACCCGAAAAGCGGGCGGCAGTAAAAACAAAAAACAGCAAAAAGCCGCACAGGAAAACGCCAACGCTCATAAGTCAAAATGACATCCTTGAACCCATCCGGAAAACAAAACGTTGAAAGGCACTCCTATTTGAAAACCTCACTACCGGTCTGGATACTGTTTATTTTATGAATGCCTTTTGATAACATGATGGGATTTTTACAGAGTGAATTTACGAATGGGGATTATTGTAAC
>DSBB01000087.1 GCA_011046175.1 Candidatus Hydrogenedentota bacterium
GGATTGCCGTTTATTTCATCCTTCAGTGGCGCCGGTTCGGCGACGTCACATTTGAAATGGCGACCGTGCCGGGAACGCTGGGCGGCAGGCTGCACGGGCTTATCAGAATACCAAATCAGATAGTGCCGGAGCGGGTGATCGTGTCTTTGGATTGCGTCCGCAGACGCGCCACGGGCGGCGGGAAAAGCCGGCACACCAGTGAAACGGTTTTGTGGCAGACGGAAAAGACGCTTGCGAGAGACGCCTTGTTTTACGAAAATAGGCAAACAGCGGTTCCAATTGATTTTTACCTGCCCTGCGATCAACCCGGCTCGGACGCAAGCGATCAGAATGATCAGATTATATGGCGGCTGCGCGCAAAGGCGCCCTTGCAGGGCGTGGATTTTTCGGCGGCCTTTGACGTGCCGGTGTTCCAGACCGAGGACACCGACCCGTCCATGACCACGGCGGCGCTTCGCCACAGCTCGGTGGTAACGGTAGTGGACGCGGACGGACACGCCATAACGTATTACGAGCCGGTGGACGCGGCGGAAACCGGCGAAAGGTTGCGTCGCGCCGGAATCAGAACGGAACCCATCCCAAGGGGCGGCGTCGCCTTTGTCTCTCCCATGCTTCGTCATCCGGGCCTCGCATCGGGCGCGTTGTTCTTTCTTATTGTCTGGGGCGGCGTGATCGCAATTATGATGCGTCTGGACGCGCCCGTTATCTTTCCGGTTGTCTTTGGCGCGTTTTTCCTCTTCATGCTTTATTTTGTCCTTGACCTGTGGACGGGAACGCAGCGCGTGGAGGTGGACGGTACCGGCATGCGATCCCAGGGCGGCCCCTTTGGCCTCGGCCCGTCACGGCGCCTGCCCTTTGAAGACCTTGCGGATATTGATGTGGAAGCCACGATGCAGGCGGGAAACACGCAATATTTTACTGTCGTGGCGAAAACACAAGCGGGACGCAAAATCCGGACGATCAACAGGCTGAAAAACAACGAGGCGCAGGCCCTTGTCGAGGCGCTGCAAACCGTCGTCAATGATTATTGCCAAAAGCGGGACGCGGCCCCCATGTGACGTGTCTTATGCGCGGGCGCGCGGCGTCGTTATCTCATCAGTATGTTATCCGTGTTCGCGTATGCTACCATGATGCAGGCGTATGTGACCGCTTATAATAGTAGGAACCGGGATTTCAGGTATCGCCATGAAAAAAAAACGTATTGTCCTTTGTCTTGCGCAGGCCGCCATTATGCTGCTGACGACGGTGGCTGCCGCTGCCGCGCCGCCCCAGGCCGCAGTCGTGCGTTGGCCGGCGGTGGCGGGGATAAATTATCCCGCGGAGCCGGAAACGTTGTTGGCCACAGTGCGCAAGTATTTCGACAGCGCCGAGACCCCCGAGGTTCCCGCGCATCTGCTGGCCGTGATAGCGTCGCCCGCGCCATACGGACTTGCAGGGAAGGTGTCCGCTCATGCGTTCAAATCGCTGCAACCCGGCCAGTATGAACGGGTCATCATTATCGCCCCGGGACACGGACCCAGTTTTGAAAACTGTTCAATTCCCGCGGTGGACGTGTTCTTGACGCCCCTCGGGCCCGTGGCCGTGGACGCCGCCGCAATACGTTACATTTTGTATTCCCCCATCTTTCACGCGCATCAGATACGTTATGACGGGGAAAAGCCCAACGACCGTATTCACGAGTACGAATTTTCCATTGAAACGCTGCTGCCCTTTCTACAGGAGCGGCTTCATGAATTCAAACTGGTGCCCATACTGATTGGCGATTTGCGCGATCCGGAAGGACAGGTGCGCGAGGGAACGATTGCAACCATTGCCGACACCATACGCCCCATTGTCAACGAACGCACGTTGCTGGTGGTCAGCAGCAGCTTCACCCATTACGGCGGCGATTACGGGAACGCGCCGTTCACTGAAGACATAGAAAGCAATATCGCCCGGCTCGACCGGCTTGCGTTTGAACAGGTGTTGGCCCGCAATCTGCGCGGATTTCGCGCGTATCTGAAAGAGACCAAAAATGTCATTGACGGCAAGGACTGTATTCAGATTTTGTTGAAACTGCTGCCGCCGCAGGCGCAGGCGCGCATTCTCGCGTATGAAACGTCGGCGGCAATCACCAACGATACGGCGCGGTCGGTCAGTTACGCCGCGTTCACCTTCCACGACCCGTCACGCGCGGCGGCAACTCCGAGACCGGATAAGGCGCGGCCGTTGGTATTGCGGCGTCCCGAACAAATCGCCGCCCCGCCGGAAAAAGTGTTGCCGCCCGAAATGGAGCGGATGTCCGGGGAGAATACGGAACGCGCGGCGCCTGATAAGGAGTAGAACCGGCATGGATGAGAACGGAAAAGCATTGCTTTCGAGAGAAGAAGAGCGGATGTTGTTGCGCATCGCCCGCGACAGTTTGGAAGCGTATGCGCGGGAAGAAAGGCGTATTGATGTTGAAAACTATCCTTTGACGCCAATGCTGCGGCGCAAGAGCGGCGCGTTTGTCACTCTGCGCAAAGAAGGGCGGCTGCGCGGATGCATCGGGTATACCAAAAGCATGATGTCAATCGCGCAGACCGTGGCGGAAAACGCGGTGAATGCGGGGTTCAGCGATCCGAGATTTACGCCGGTGCAACCCGGGGAGCTGCCGCTCATTGACATTGAAATTTCCGTATTGCTGCCCGGCGAAGAAGAGGGTTCGCCATTTATCGAAGTGAAAGACGTCGCTGAAATCGTTATAGGCCGGGATGGTCTGTATCTTGAACATGCAGGCGCGCGCGGCGGCGGGCTGTTGTTGCCGCAGGTGCCCGAGGAACAGGGGTGGGATTTGGACGCATACCTCAAGGGAATATGCAGGAAGGCGGGCGCGCCGAACGGAGCGTGGAAGGAACCGGGAAGCAGGCTGTACCGGTTCCGAGCGCAAGTATTCGGGGAAAAGGACTGATAAACGCGATTGCGACTCGTCAGGCTGGACAAGACGCCGATGCGTTGACACGCCGAAGTCGGCGGGCGGACAAAGCGCCTGATATGGCGTAAGATTCGCGGGCGCAACAGAAATCCGGTGAAATATTCGGGCTATACCCTCGCTTTGATCCAAGTGATGATTTCCGCCATGAATTGTTCCTTGTCGAGGTCGTTGTAAAGCTCATGGTAACCGCCTTCATGCATGCGAAGCGTCTTGTCGGAAGCGCCCGCTTTCGCGTGCAATGTTTCGCTGCCGCCCGGGGAAACAACCCGGTCGTGTGTGCCATGAACGATCAGCATGGACGTGTTGATCTTCGGCATGTCCGCCTCGATGGCGCGGATCATTCGATAAAACTCCGCGCCCGTCTGCGCCGCCACTTTCCCGTGAAACGCCAGCGGGTCCCGGTTGGTCGCTTCCACCACCGCCGGGTCGCGGCTGAGCCCCGTATTGTCCACGGCGCCCACGGGGAGCCACGGAAGTATCTTGGCGACGTACGGGCCGAGCGCAATTAGAAAGGCGGGCGTTTCATCGCTGAACGCCAGAAACGGGCTGCTGAAAATGAGGCCGCGCGCGGGCGTCTCGCGCGTCTGCGCGTATCGCGCCAACGCCATGCCGCCCATGCTGTGCCCCATCAGAAATAACGGAACGTCCCCCAGATCGGGGGCAATATGCTCCAGAAACGCGTCCAAGTCGTCCAGAAAATCCTCGAACCGGTGGATGTACGCCCGTTTGCCCGGTGAACGCCCGTGACCGCGCTGATCGTAGGCGTATACATTGATGCCGGCGTCACGAAATGTAGTCATCACCCATTCGTAACGCGAACAATGATCGCCATACCCGTGCAGCAGCGCCACGTTCGCCAACGGGGCGCTGCTGCATTTCGCGCGCCGTTCGTACAACTCGACCTGCTCATTCGCCTTAAAGCGTCCTTCTTCTATCATGGCCACACCTCCCGTCTGTTGCGTGCCGCATGCCCGAGGAACACAATATGAGAAACCCGGAATGGATTTGAAACAATATGCCGGCGCCTGGTTCTTTTGCGCAACCTTCCATGCGTTTCCTTTATCTCTTCTTTTTATGTTTTTTTCTTACCTCTTTTTCAACTCGAGGGTGAATTTGTCCCCTGTCATCACCGACATGTCCGCAACGGGCACGTCGCGGGATTCAGGAAGAAACACGGCGTTGTTCGTGGGTTCGAGAATGTCGTGGCGAATGTCCACGCCGGGAACGACCAGAATTAGCTCCAGGCCGCGTGCTGTCAGCTTGAACACCCCGACGTTGGTGATGTAAAAAATATTCTGCTTGCGTTCCAGCGCGCGTTGGCCGCTGAATGTGATTTCGGCGACCCGCTCCACCAGTTTAATCTTATTTCGTTTGACAATCTTCAGGCGGCCGTTGTCTATGCTCATGCCGCCGTGAACCATCCAACTGCAAACAAAGAATACATTTTGCGCCGTTGAACTGAAATCAATGAACCCGCCGGGACCGACGTAGTTGAGGGGGCCTTCGCCGCGCTTTGACACGTTGACGTTGCCCGCGGGATCAAATTCCAGCATGCCCAGTATGCTGGCGTCCAGATGCTCGTAGCATTTGTGAAATACCTGGGCAGAGCTGATCATTTCCTCCGGGCACACGCCCGCCCCAAACCATACGCCCGGCGCGGGAAGCCCGCCAAGGACGCCGCTCTCGCTGAAAAACTTCACGGAACGCGCAAGCCCCGCCTCGCTGATCAGACGGCATACCTCTTCGGGAAGACCAATCCCTATATTGATAAAACTTCCCTCGCTGATATGCTCGGCAAAGATGGTCGCCGCAAGACGCGCCACGGCGTCGTCAACGGCGCTGCGTCTCGGCGTGATGCCCAGCGTTTGATTCACAAACTTGAGCATTTCCACGCCCTCCTCAAGAGGAATATCGCTGTCCAATGTGAACATGGGCCAGTAATGACGGTGTTCGATCGCCGCAGCCTGTTGTGTTCTGGGGTATGCCACCACCGCGTCTATGGCGTCCGCGGGAAGGAAAACATCGTCATAGCCCTCGTCCACCAACTTCCCCACATTGGCAATGACATAGCCGCCGTTACGGCGAGCCGCCCGCGTAATTTCAGCGGTTTCCGCCACCATCGCGCAATTCTTGACATAGATGTTGCCCTTGCGGTCGGCGGCGGGCGCGTTGAACACCGCCACATTGATATCCGGCAGGCGGTAACGCAATTTATCCCCTTCAACCGTCACCCATTGGTCGGCGCCGACCAGCGGCGTGCCCCGGCCCACGCGCGGATCCATGAACGTGCCCACGCCTGTCTCAATCAAAATGGATTTCTCGCCGCGCCCCTGCGCCTCTATGAGAAACGCCATGACGCCCTGGGGAAGGCATTGCAGTTCGCACTTCCCCTCCGCGCCCAGTTTCAGCATCGCCTTGAACGTTTCCATGTGCCCGGTGAAAAAACGGGTGCATAACCCTTCAACGCCCAGCTCTTCCAGGGAACCCGGAGCGCGTCCGCGCGATCCGTTCCCGCCGATAATGATTGCCGAGAGGTCTCGCGGGTGTCCGGTCTCCAAAAAGAGTTGCCGGGTCGCGCGGTGGATGATGGAGGCCCATTGATTGCCGCCGAGTCCGGAATAGGCAATGACCGCGCCGTCGGGAATTTTCCTGACCGCGTCGCGCGCGCCCATGAACTTCGGGTTGTCGGGCAGGGTAAAACTGTATCTGGTGTTCCAGATGTTTCGTGTGGCAAGCCATCGGACAATGTGAAAAAACAACATTGCCTTGGTGCGCAAGGTCATGACGCGTCTCCTTCAGTATGGCCCGCGCAACCGTGCGGCAATACATCCAGCCGTCGGAACGCTTGCGGGCCCTTGTATATAGCATAACCGTTATGTCATCTCAGTGCAACGTGGCGCGGAAAATCATGCCGCGTGAAATGCGGCTCCGAGAACGCATATTCAATAGGGGAAAACTTCAAGGGCTCTTGAAACACCGCTATAAGCGTGATAACGGAGACATCGGGGGAAATTTCCACCACATGACGCGCATAAGGGGAAACCATGCGTCCGGAGTCGTCATACCAGCCCGTGAAACGCCAGCGCGTATTGGCGCGGGTCGCCGTCAGCGCCACCTCCACGCCGCAACCCAGCCGGTAGCCTCCGGGCGGCGGCGAGACAGAGCCCGCGGCCTTGTTGTTCAGACCGATGGTGAGCAACGCCCCGGTTGCCGTGAAGCGCGCCCCCACTTTCCTGTCTTCATCCAGTAAGACCGGCAAATGATCGTAGCTGATGTCTCCTTGGTAGTCGCCCGTCCACCCGCAAAAATAACTGTCCCCGTCCAGAGAAAACGAAAGGGTGACGACTGCGTCGCGCACAAAATGATAAATTCCCGGCGACAGCGGCTGAAGTGTTCCGCGGCCTTCGCCTTCCGAAGGCAGCACGGTCAGGGACGCTTTATTGTCCACATCTTCAACAGGCGCAAAACGCGCCAAAACATATCGGTCCTGACTCATCCTGACGCGGTGTTCCGGAAGGCTCGATTTATCCAGGCTTCCTTCCCAACCGACAAATGCATAGTCGCTGTCCGGAGGCGGCGCGGCAAAAAGAATCGCCTCCTCGCGCGTGCGGTACCCGTGAACGCCCGGCGCGGGAGACACATGCGCGGAAACACCCTCGGGCAAACCCGCAGTTTCCACTGTGAGCCTGTAGTTTGCCTTATCGAAAACGGCGCATATCCGGCGATCCTGATCGAGTGTTAGTTCAATAACAGGCGCGGCGGGATTCGCTTCGGCAAATGAAACGCCTTCCCAACGGGCAAATACGGAATCGGAATTGGGAACAGCCTCAATCTTTACGGTCGAACCCGGCGGGCGAACCAGTCCCCCCTCGGGAAAAACGGATACCGCGCCCGCGCCTTCGCCTTCTGTTTCAATAGTCAGCCGGTTGCCGGGCGGACCAAACACGGCATGATAGCTGCAATCGCCGGAGACCAAGACGCGGGTGGCGGGCTCCAGTGAAATAACATTGCCGTCGCCGTCCGCCCAATGGTGGAACACCGCGTCTTCCGGCGGCGTCGCCTGAAGATCGACAGCGGCGTCATGGCCAACGTGATAAACGCCTTCCGGCGGCATAACCGCGCCCCCGGCCCGGGTCGCGCCTATCCAAAGGCGGTGTGCCGCCGTGCCGAAACGGGCTTCAATTGAAATAGCGCTGTCGAGTTCCAATGTGATCTCGGGGGCAATCAGGAAACGCTCGCCGCCGGAGACGTCGCTGATGCGCCAGCCGAGAAAGTGTTGTTCCCCTTCCGGCGAGGCATTGAACGTCATTGTGCGACCGGGAACAACGGCATAAGTTCCGGGACGGGGCGTTACCGTGCCCTCGCCTTCAACAGTGACATGAATTGAAAGGGTGTCCCGCATTCGGAGCGCCGCCGTCAAATGTCTGTCTCTGTCCATTGGCGTCGTGATGGAGACGTCGCGGGCGTTCACTGTGGCGGGAACATCCCCTTCCCATTGGACAAACGCAAAAGGAGTGTTCCGTAAATCAATGGTAACAAGCGTTTCATTGTCGGGATCGCGAATAAAGCCGTGGACGCGATGGTCCGCCGGTAACAGGCCGTCGTAAGGGCGGCCGTCCAGGGTAACATCCAGATACAGCCTGACCTCGGCGGGCGCGAAACGGGCGACAATCCTGCGATCCTCCGTCATGGTCAGAGAAATGCGGCGACGGAACATATCCTTGCGCGTAAAATCTGCGGGCAAGTCGCCGCGCCAACCGGCAAAAGCGCAGTCGGGGCGTTTCGGACGCGCCTCAATGGGTACGGTTTCGCCGTAAGCAAAGACATGCGCCTGCCCGCGCGCGTCTCCAGACGGCAGGGTTTCGCCGGCAGCGTCCCCTTCCGTTTCTGTCACCATTGTCAAGGTGCGGACGGCTTCTTCAAACACCGCCCGTATAACGGCGTCGTTGTTGACCGCGAATTCCAAAGAAACGTCGTTGTCGTCGGCGGGAAGGTGGACTATGTGACCGGAACCGTCCTCCCAGTGCTTGAGACGATGACCGGGCGCGGATAGCGCCCGGAGAGTCAACACGGCGCC
>DSBB01000503.1 GCA_011046175.1 Candidatus Hydrogenedentota bacterium
CGGTTTTAATGATATGTTCCATGTCTTCCGTGGAAATGGAAGATATCATAATGGCATCGCAGCCGGCCGTCATCGCGGCAACAATATCCTTTTCCACCGGAGTGAGCGACCAGTTTGCCGCGTCAAGAATGTCGTCCGATATAATAAGCCCTTCAAACCCCCACTGATTTCGCAATGCTTCACGTACCAGTATGGGCGAGAAAAAAGCCGGACGCCCCGGAGCGCTTACATCCAATGTGGGCACTGTTATGGCGCTGACCATTAAGGCGTGAATGTCATGTACGGCGGCTTCCATGAAGGGCATCATGATGGATGCCAGCGCGTTTACATCTGTTTCCGCCAACAACAAGATGCCGTCCTTTTGGAGGATTGTCGCGCCTGCGCCGGGGTAATGTTTGGCAACGGCGATGATGCCGCCTTCCATTAATCCTTCAGCATAGGTCAGACCGGCTTGCGCGACAGTTTCCGGGGTGGCGCCGAAGCAAAGCCGGCGCAGTTCCGGCGCGGATTCCGCCTCGTTGAAAATATCCAGCGACGGCGCCAGCAACACGTCAATACCAACGGCCAGCGCGGCGCGCGCGGTGTCAAAACCGGCCTGTTTGATGGCTTCGAATGAATCCAGTTCGGCAATTTGCGCATAAGAGAGCGGCGTTTTCAAATCCAGTGGATTGTTGTCCAGGCTTGTTTCCGGCGCAAAAAACACAAGGGGTTTCATCTCCGCCAGGCCGTCCGTATCGAAAAGTGAATGAATCCTTTTAATCAAGCCCGCAATTTGTTTTGCATTCAGCACATTTTCTTCGCGCAGCCAAATACCGCCCGGCATATAACGTCGGATGAGCGCAAGTTCCTCGTTTTCAAGAGCGGTTCCGTTAAAACCGACAATCAGATGGCGCGCAGGCCATACATCCTTGGGGTTGGCGGGTTCAACAGTAATTTTTATTTCACCCTCTTTCTCCGTCTCGGTGGTTTCAGGTTGTGTTGTTTCCGGTTGCGGCGGCAAGGCGGATGTTAATGGTTCCTCGTCGGGTGTTGTTTCTACGGGGACCTGGTCAATGTCCGGCGTTTCCGGCGCGGACGTGATGACGACCTCCCTATCATCAAGCGTTTCCTCCCGCATGAGTTCAAGCGTGGCGTAACACAGTCCGAAGCCGACACCAACGCCTAAAATGAAGGTGATAATCAATGACGCAGACGCGCCCCGATACCATGCTTTTGGTTTCATCGCATTTTCCTGCATTTATATCCCCTATTGTTTCCGGTGGCTAAGCAATCCCCAACCAAATGAAAAACAAAATATGGGGCTATTGTATATGATTTATGTGTTGTCGTGCATCTCAAAATTCGAGCGTCTGCAAAATGGTCTCTTGATACACCTGCCTGAGAATGCGGTTGCCCGCTGCGTTCAAGTGGCAATGGTCGCTGAAAAGCGTTTCGCCGGGTACATGGTTGGGTTCCGCCGCCTCCACGGCCTTCTCAACATCGGCGAGCGGCACGTGCAGTTCATCCGCCACTTGACGTATGACGGCGTTTTCCACATCTGATGACTGATGCCGCGGCGTTGCGTTTCGCAAGATGGCGCGTCCCAGGGCGGCGCCCTCCTCGTAGCGTTCCGCCGCCAATAGCCGTCTGACCTCTTCATATCGTTCCCCGTCCCTGCCGGGCAGGTTTGGCGTGCATAAATTGGATGGGACCGTGCCTATGACGACGGGCACGCCGTTTTCGGCGCACATGCGGATAATGGATGTAAGATTGTCGCGATAGGCGTCCATGCGCGTCTTAACTTCATCGGGCGTGAACTCGTAGGCCCATGTTTTTGATGTATCAGGTATGGAAGTGGCCAGTTTACGTCGGGCGTGTTCTTCTTTCAAGGCGCTAATCTCACGCCGCGCCACCGTGTCCCGTATGAAACGGTATAATGCCGACCGGCCCAATGTCCTCTGTGCGGATGCAAACTCGATATTTGCGAGATGAAGTTGTTGTAATTCTTCAAATTCATTGTGTCCTGAATAGAGCAAAACCAGATCGGGCGCGTAATGAAGTATCTCCGCCGCTATCAACACGAGGCGATGACTGCCATACGAAAGGCCGCCGCAATTGATTACTTCAACGGAGTCGAATCTCTGGGGCCATGCCTTTTCAAGTTCTTGCGCAAGCAGACCGAATTCATACTCCAAGTAATTCACCGATGAGCCGCCCAGCGCGAAAATACGCAGTGTGCGGTCAGGCTTCGGCATGACAAAACGCTGTTGTTGAAAAGAGTCCAGTTTATCCGGATGCGTTTCCATGAAGCCGCCGCCGACGGGACGAAACAGAAGACTTTCCGCTCCGAACCCCTGGCCGATGTCCACGCGCATGGGAGGGCGCCACAGTTCAACAATACGCGCCGCGCCTTCCAGTAATCCGAAAAAGAGCACAACCGGCAACAGAGCGAGCAGGCCGTTTCTGATGATGTGTTTTAATTGTTTCATGTACTTAATTATAATCTGTTTGTTGTCGGAATGACACGCCGCTTTGAACATCCGCCTCCTGCATGCATTGCGGCGGGCGGCGGCTGAAGACTTCAGCGGCGTATCATTCCGTCAGCCCGGCATAACCAAAAGAAAGGTGGAGACCGTATGCAGCGCGTTCCTGAACCCGAATATATGGACATTGATGAAGAAGCGGCGGCGTATGCCAACGCGGATTTTAACGAAGTAAACGCCGCGTTTGTGAACAGCCTTCTTGAGTTTGTCGGCCCGGGCAACGACTCTTACATGTTGGATTTAGGATCGGGGCCGGGCGATATTCCCCGGCGCATCAGCGAGGCGCGGCCCGACTGGCGCATTGTCGGCATTGACGCATCCATGCCCATGTTGCGGCGCGCCGCGGCACGGCGAGCGCCGCCCAAAACGCGCGCACACCTGTGGTATGTGCTGTGCGACGCCAAGCGCCTGCCCTTCCCTTCGCAATCCTGTGATATTGTCGTGTCAAACAGCATACTGCATCACCTTGAGGACACCGTAACTTTTTGGAAGGAGGTTGAAAGAGTGATGCGCCCGGGGGGAAGGCTGTTTTTGCGCGATCTTTCCCGTCCCGCGGATAAGGCGGAAGCGGCGCGTGTTGTGGATAAGTATTCGGGAAATGAAACCGCCTTGTTAAAAGAGGAATTTTATCGTTCCCTGCTTGCGGCGTACACGCCTGATGAGGTGCGAAGTCAATTGAATGACGCGGATTTGACAGGAATGCGTGTCGCCCGGGTAACAGACCGGCATCTGGATGTGTGGGGCACTTTGTCCCGGTAGTTGGCGCGCCAGTTTATCCCGTCGGGCTTGTTTTGATATGCTATGCCTGATGCAGGGGACATCCCATGCAGTCTTGCGACTTTTGCCGAAAGAGCGAGAAGTGAGCGCATGGCGGGTGGGCATGGGCTTGTCGTGTCGCATCTGCGACCGATTCGCTTGTGGCAGTCCCTGTTTCCCGCAGATGGTATAGACGGCGTTCACATGAGAGCGTAAAATGAATGTGGCGGCGTCTCGACGCGTTACAAACGGGTGTAGTCTTTTTTGTGAATTACATGCGCGTCGTTCCCCGAAAAGGAAACTTTATATATGGCAGTACAGTTTTTCAATACACTTTCAAGACGCAAGGAACAGTTCAACCCTATTGTGCCTGGGCAGGTGGGCGTCTACACATGCGGGCCAACCATTTATAACTTCGCCCATATCGGCAATTTCCGCGCGTATATGTTCGAAGACTTGTTGCGCCGTTATCTGGAATTCCGGGGATTTTCGGTGAAACACGTTATGAACCTGACTGATGTTGAAGACAAACTGATTCGCGCCTGTCGCGAAACGGGAGAGTCGCTGAAGAAAATTACGGATTTTTACGCCCAGGCCTTTTTTGAAGATATTGACACGCTGGGCATACAACGCGCTCACGTTTATCCCGCCGCCACGGACCATATCCCGGAGATGGTGGACATGATTAAGAAACTGCGCGAAAAAGGACATACGTATGAGGAAAACGGCAGCATTTACTTCAAGTTGAGCACTTTCCCCGAATACGGCCGCTTGAGCAACATGCAAATGGAATCGTTGCGCGCAGGGGCAAGCGGGCGTGTGGACGCCGATGAATATGAGGCGGAAGAGGCCCGGGATTTTGCCCTGTGGAAAGCATGGGATGAAGAAGACGGCGTCGTGTTTTGGGAGACGGAACTGGGCAGGGGCAGGCCGGGCTGGCATATCGAATGTTCCGCCATGAGCGTTAAGTATTTGGGGCCACATTTTGATATTCATTGCGGCGGTGTTGACAACATGTTTCCCCATCACGAGAATGAAATCGCGCAGGCGCAGTGCGCCACGGGGCAGCCCTTTGTCAATTACTGGCTGCATTGCGCACATCTTATGGTGGAAGGCCGCAAGATGTCCAAATCTCTCGGAAATTTCTACACATTGCGCGACCTTGTCGAAAAGGGGATTGATCCCCAGGCAATACGCTACACACTGCTGGCAACGCACTACCGGCAGCCTGCCAATTTTACGTTTGAAGCGGCGGAAGCGGCGACCCAGGCGCTGCGGCGCATCCGCGATTTTCGGATTCGGTTGGAGGAAATGCATGGCGACGGCGACATGTTGGAACAGGAATGCAGAAAATGCTCGGATGAGTTTACTGACGAGATGGATGACGACCTGAACATTTCCGGCGCGCTTGGAGCGGTGTTTAACTTCATACGGGATGTCAACAAAAAGATTGATGAAGGAATCGTGGGAAGCCAGGGCGCGGCCAACGCGCTGGCGTTGCTTGACAGGCTTAACCATGTTACCGGCGTGTTTGCGCCGGCTGTCGAGGCGGCGGCGCCGCAGGAGGTCTTGGAGCAGGTGGCCGCGCGGCAGGAGGCGCGTCGCAACAAGGATTTCGCGAAAGCCGACGCCATTCGCGACGCTCTGGCAGAGCAGGGATGGATAATTGAAGACACGCCCGACGGCGCGCGGGTGAAGCGAGTGTGACCCTTATGTTCGGCAACGAAGTGCCGCCGGCTGACAGCGTGTCGGGACACGTCGAAGTCGGAGGGCAAACAAAGCGCCTGATATGGCGTAAGATTCGCGGGCGCAACAGAAATCCGGTGAAATATTCGGATTAGGCGTTGCGGTTTGTTCTGAACTTGTCTCAGGACAGGCATTTCAAGGTTGCGCGCAGAGTGTCTTCGTAATTGCCTGTCGAGTGGCCGCATTCAAGAGCGACGAAGCCAGTGTAGCCGGTTTCTTTGATGGCGTTGAAGATATTGGTGTAGTTGAGCTCGCCCGTGCCGGGTTCCTGGCGTCCCGGATTGTCCGCCACATGGAAGTGCCCGATGTAATCAATGTTTTCGGTGAAGTTGCGTATGACATTGCCTTCCGTAATTTGCTGGTGATAGATGTCGAAGAGCATTTTCACATTCGGACTGTCAACGGCTTTCAGAATTTCCACGGTTTGGTCGGTGCGTGTGAGGAAAAAACCGCGATGATCCACCAACGGGTTCAACGCCTCCATCACGATGGTTACGTCGTTGTCTTCCGCAATGGGCGCAAGCCGCTTCAGGCATTGAATCACATATTCGGTTTGTTTCTCCACCGGTATGTCTGCGCGGGTGTTGCCGGTTAAGCCCACCAGCCGCTTGCAATTCAGTTGCCGCGCGAGTTTCACGCGGGCAACAAACATTTCCTCCGTCTTGTCATGGTCTTCAGGCTGCACCATCCAACCGGATGCAATGGCACCGGCGCCGGCGATGCAGCTCAGTTCCAGACCCAGTTCATCGGATTTGATGCGAATCTTGTCCGGATCGCCAAACGGCCACAACCATTCATAGGCGGGAAGTCCCCATGCCGCAACCCCATCAAGTTTTTCTTCAGGACGGCGACCCGGGAACCAGTCCAGCGGCGCGGCTATGCGCAGGGGCGCATCGGCAAAGGGCTTTTGCGGATCAGGCGCGGCAAATGATTGCGCCAACCCGGTTCCTGTCAAGACCGCCGCGCAGGAAGTCAGGAAAGAGCGTCGTAGCATGGCAAAAATTCCTTATGGTTATTTTCAACAGTGTAATATAGTGTCTGGCCATAGTCAAGGTATAAACGGTGATGTAAGCGGGGTGAATAATGTTTCCGGGACATTTGTGCGCAAAGTCCACCGATTTCATGTTATACTAACTTTGAAATGGTGAATTGATTAGCACCAAAGGTTTTTATCAAAATTACCACTTTTGTACTCTTGGCTATTGTTTTGAGGATGCCGGTCTTGAAAATGGTTTGGCTTCCCGTCAGATGCGCATCATACAACTATCGAATGCAAGGAATGTAATGACATGAGTAAGAAATCCATTGTTTTGGGTGCGGTTCTATGCTGTTTTTTTGACGGCGCTTCTGGTGGCCGCGTTGTTTTCGCCGAACATTATCGTATACGCGCAGGATGGCGCGGTGGATATAGGCATGGTGTTGGATTACCTGTTGAGTCCCAAGCAAATTATATCCATAGATGTCGTTTCTCAATGGGAGAATCGGGAAGTGTTGACGCCGCAGCCCGAGGGTGAGTCGCCATTTCCCGAGGCAATGCTTCCCGTGCATTCGATAACTGAAGAGGATGCAAATCCGCCGCAGGATGAATATGTATATTATGTGATGCAGATGGACGGTGATGAGGATGCGTTTGGCGTGGCGGAAGGGGAAGGCGATTACTGGCGGGTGGAGGAGAATCTTTACATTGGACCGGTTGAAAATTCAATACAATACTACGCGCCCTTCAATCTTGGCGGTATTGCGCCCAAACTGATCGAATCCGCGCATGATTCCTACACAATCAACATCTACGCGCTTGTGTCCATTAGCAATGACTTGAGTTCGGGCGGCATTTATTACACCCAGATGAGCGACCCCATGACCGTTGATTTGCGTCTTGTGTCGGAATCGGAAAGCGACAGTGACGGGAATGCGGTGCCGGACGCCCTGTTTGGCGTTATTTTTGAAAATGAAGAGAATGAACGTTCCTGGTTTTCCCGTAATGATGCGCGAGGCGTGGTTTCCGCTTCTTTATGGTTTCCCGATGATTTCCTCGCCCCAGGCCAAAATGTCGGTACGGCAAGGTTGATGCCGGATGACCCGGATTATCATGTCGTTGTGGAATTGCCGACGGCAAACGCCCTGGGGTATTCCGGGCCGCTTGTGGGCACGGTACAAACAAGTCGTGATTTCGGCTATCTTTACGATGACGCCGAATCGCAGGAAATTCTTGATATTCTGGGCGTCGCGCCCGGTTCATGGTTGGAGACGGGTGAAGGCGGAATGATTGCGCTCGGCGTTGCGGTGCTTCACGAAGACGGCGCCAAAGCCGTCAATGCCGTGGATGATTTTAGTGTGCCCGGGAGAATTGAGATACAAAACCTTCTCATTGATCTTGAGGCGGAGGATAGGCGCGCGCTCGGATTGTGGCGCTACCCGTTGGCGCTGAAGGAAGATGGTGTGACCGGCGCTTATGTGTTCAGTCTTCCCGAGACGCCGGGGCGCTGGGAACCTTTGGCGCTTCAGGTGGATTATGATGAGACAAATCAGATATTAAGCGCGGAAATCGGCGGCGGCGGCGCCATCATGCCCATGCTGGTGGCGGTCATGCTTGCTGTTGACGATGTCGCGCCAACCGGTGTTTCTTCCTGCGTCGAATCACCCATAACGCTTGCAGGCGTTTTTCCCGTGTGGATGGCCGACGCGCCTGATTCCGGTTTGACGTTGGCGGAAGCGACGGCGCGTTACGAGGTTTTTGTCAAAAAAGACAGCGAGGAAATGGAAATATTTTTCCGTACGCCCACCCTTGAGATTGATGGTTACGACAGTGATTACGCCGTTTCAGCGCTTGACTTAAATCATGTCAATCATGCTTTTCTGACATTTCCCGCGGCATGGGCTGAGACCGGATGGGTGGATATAGAGATTCGCGATAAGGAAAATCCGTCAAACAGTTACTTGTTTGAAAATGCGTTTGAGGTGGAGGATTTACCGCCGGTTATTAC